>JBJENU010000092.1:0-3081 GCA_051880355.1 Lachnospiraceae bacterium
TACTATTTTGTCTGTAGTTTCAAGAACCTTTGCAGCAGTTTTAGGGTCAAGTGCTGCCGTATGCTCGTCAAGAAGCAGAAGCTTCGGCTTCTTAAGGGATGCCATAAGAAGTGTAAGTGCCTGTCTCTGGCCTCCTGAAAGAAGACCAACCTTAGATGTAAGTCTGTCTTCAAGGCCAAGATCAAGTATCTTTAAAAGATCCCTGTATTCTTCCTTTTCATTCTTTCGAATGCCCGGCATAAGTGTTCTTACCTGACCACGTCTCTTAGCCAGTGCAAGATTCTCCTGAATTTCCATTGAGGCCGCCGTGCCAAGCATAGGGTCCTGGAATACTCTTCCAAAGAATTTGGCGCGCTTAAACTCAGGCATTTTTGTTATATCTACGCCATCAACAATAATCTGCCCCTCGTCAACAAGCCATGTGCCTGCCAGTGCATTAAGAAGTGTTGATTTACCTGCGCCATTACCTCCGATAACAGTAACGAAATCGCCATCATTAAGAGTAAGGCTCACACCTTTAAGTGCATGTTTTTCATTGATTGTACCGGGATTAAAGGTTTTGTGAATATTCTTAATCTCAAGCATTACTGTTCACCTCCCTGTTTTGAAGAATTGGTCTTTACCTTTGTAAAATATCTCTTTTTCCAGTAAGGGAAAGCAAGGAAAACAGCAACTACTGCAGCCTGCAGCACTTTAAGCAAATCAGTATCAATCTCAAGCCAAATAACGAACTGAAGCACAATATAATAAACAATTGCACCAAGCGCAACTGAAACCAGCTGCCATGCAAAGTTTTTAAATATACGTCCAAAAACAGCCTCACCGATGATTACCGCCGCAAGACCGATTACAATGGCACCACGTCCCATATTGATATCTGCGAATCCCTGATACTGGGTAAGCATTGCACCTGCAAGACCTACCAAAGCATTGGAAAGCATA
Source organism: Lachnospiraceae bacterium (assembly GCA_051880355.1). Classification (GTDB taxonomy): domain Bacteria; phylum Bacillota; class Clostridia; order Lachnospirales; family Lachnospiraceae; genus JBJENU01. Next base: position 943 of record JBJENU010000092.1, read on the forward strand.
AGGCCAATAATCTTATTAACATTGGTGTTGATGCCCTGTGCTTTTGACATACTCTCGTTGCAGCCTGTAGCTCTCATGGAAGAACCCTTTTCAGTTCCAAAGAACCAATATAATATTACTACCACAACAAGTACAATTATGCCAAGAACAATAAGTGATTTATTTATATCTCTTGCCGTTACCAGAAGGTCGCTTCTGATGCCCATACTGGCGTTGGAACGGCTGTTAAGAATTTTCAAATTAATTGAGTACAGCGAAATCTGTGTAAGGATACCTGCAAGAATGGGAGGAATTCCCATTACTGTATGAAGAATACCCGTGACAAGTCCGCACAATGCACCCGCTAAAGTTCCCATAATAACTGCCAGCCACACCGGCTGGTCAAATGCTACTATACAGGTAAGGCATACAGCTCCGCCTGTTGCAAGACTTCCGTCAACAGTCAAATCCGCAATATCCATTACTCTGTATGTTATGTACACACCGATTGCCATAAGAGCCCAGATAAGTCCCTGTGCACAAGCTCCCGGCAAAGCATCAACTAAAGCGCCTATATTCAAGCTCAATAACATAAAAACCTCTCTCTTAAAAGCAAAGGGCTGTCGCATAAAACCACAGCCCTTATGTTCTTTTAGATAAATATTACTTTATTTCTTCGTAACCGTCCGGAATCTTGATTCCAAGCTTGTCACATCTGTCCTTAACTACCTTCTTGGTAAAGTTAGGAGCGTATTCAACAGCCATCTTGGCAATGTCTGCTTCGCCCTTAAGAATCTTGGCTGCCATCTTACCTGTAGCAGTTCCAAGGTCATAATAGCTGATTGAAAGTGTTGCAATACCACAGCCACTTGCGATACCTTCCTCGCCGGCAATAATTGGAACCTTCTTCTGCGAGCATACACTATCGATAAGTCCTGTGTTGGATGCTACTGTGTTATCTGTAGGAATGTAGATTACATCGCTGTCATCAGCACACTTTGTAACTACTGCTGAAATATCGTTAGAGTCTGTAAATGTGTAAATCTTACAGTTGTAACCCATCTCTTCAAGGTACTTCTTAACCATATCACACTGATACTTTGAGTTAGCCTCTGCTGAACAATACAACAGACCTACATTCTTGGCATCAGGACAGAATTCCTTCACCATTGCAGCCTGCTTATCAAGAGGAGCAAGGTCAGATGTACCTGATACATTACCGCCTACAGTACCGTTAAAATCCTGAATGCTAAGTGCTACACCATACTCTGTAACTGATGTTCCAAGAATTGGAATAGAACCTGTTGCAGATACACATGCCTGAAGTGCAGGTGTGGCATTAGCCATAATAAGGTCAACCTTCTTAGATACAAAGCTGTTGGCAATTGTAGAACAGGTTGCCGAATCGCCGGCAGCATTCTGTTCATCAAATGTTATCTTGTCTCCAAACTCTGCTGTGAGAGCATCTTTGAAACCCTTAGTAGCTTCATCAAGAGCAGGATGCTGTACAAGCTGACAAATACCTACTGTATATGTCTTGTTGTCATCCTTCTTACTGTCACTGTTGCCGCAGGCAGCAAGAGACATTACCATTGTTGCACCTAAAGCAAGTGCAGCCAGTCTTTTAAATGTTTTCTTCATAATTTCCTCCTAAGAAATATATTACTTGTTGATTATATCACATTGGTGAAATTTCATCAACTAATTACTAATTTAATTTTCTTCATTAACCTTTGCCAGCTTGGCTGCCTGGTCAGCAGCGATACAGCCGTCAATAATTTCCTGGATGTCCCCATCCATAATTTTGTCCAGCTTGTAAAGAGTAAGTCCGATTCTGTGGTCAGTTACACGTCCCTGTGGGAAGTTGTAGGTTCTAATCTTCTCTGAACGGTCTCCTGTACCAATCTGGCTTCTTCTTGCATCAGCCTCAGCATCATGTGCCTTCTGACATTCCATATCGTAAAGCTTGGCACGGAGAAGTGCGAAAGCCTTTTCTTTATTCTGAATCTGCGACTTTTCTGTCTGGCTGTAGATTACAATACCGGTCGGGTAGTGGGTAAGACGTACAGCTGAATCCGTTGTATTAACGCACTGACCGCCGTTGCCGGAAGCTCGCATAACGTCAATTCTTATATCCTTCTCATCAATATGAATGTCAAC
>JBJENU010000093.1:0-3056 GCA_051880355.1 Lachnospiraceae bacterium
AGTTATCAGAAAGCCACCTGAAATACTTAACATCTTTAATTAAACCATGCTTTAAAATCTCTCCGAAGCCGGAATTAAAAAGTCGTCTGCTTAAGCTTTTTAATGTGCCCATATTCATATATACAAGCTTAGGCTGATGGAAGGCACCAACCATATTTTTGTACGCCCTGAAGTCAACACCCGTCTTGCCGCCGATACTTGAGTCTGTCTGTGCAAGAAGTGAAGTCGGCAGCTGTATAAATTCAATGCCGCGCAGATAAGTTGCCGCAGTATAGCCTGTCAAATCGCCTACTACACCGCCACCCAGCGCTGCAAGATAGTCTTTCCTGTCAAAATGGTTAAGAATAAGGAATTCATACACATCCTGAACGGTGTCAAGGTTTTTGTTCTCCTCACCTGCAGGGATTGTATATACAAATACCTGATTGCCTGTTTTTTCAAGTTCAGCCCTGGCAGCATCAGCATACAAAGGCCCTACGTTTGAGTCTGTAACGATACAGATTTTTCTGCCTGTGACACCAAGTCTGTTAAAGCTGTCGGCCAGATCTGAATAGTCGCTGCGTATTACAATATCGTAAATTGGCTCATTGTTTAAATGAATAGTAATATTCTTACCCATGTCTCCTCATTTCTGCGTGAATCGCAATTATATATATTTTCTTAAGTTAATGACAATTCTTCCTTTTTTACTTACACCGGATTCACTGTCAAATACAAACTTGCCCATGCCACGGACAGAAATTATATCACCTGCTTTGGGCGTGTAGCTGTTGGTGGTAATAAGCTTGCCGTTAACAAAGCATTTTGCCTCTTCTATCAAAGGAATTGCACTGCTCCGGGACAGATTAAAGGCGCTGCAAATCATACTGTCAAGGCGAACCGAAGCCACTGTTGATGTTATGGCTGCAGTTTTAATAACTGCATCTGCCACAATTGCCCCTAAAGTGGTGTTAACCACTGTATGTCTGACTCTGGTAAGCTGGCTGCATATAAAATCAGCAATCCGCCTGTGACAAATCACGTATGCAACGTTATCACAAACAAAAATATCCCCGATGAGACTGCGCTCAATTCCCAAATTCAGCAGCGCACCCAGAAAATCCCTGTGTGTCAGGACTTCTGCAAATTTTGCCGCAACCGGGCTAATTTCTACAACCTCAATAGGCATAAGTGTCAAGTCTGTCTCCCTGTCCTTAGGTAAAAATGCAAACATTTTCCTTTCACAGCAATTAATTTCCTGTCCATATACATCAAAACCACCTACAGCCTTAACGGATACAGGTGGTAATTGAGTCATGGTCTGCCATACAACAGACTGTTCATTCAAATTAAGAAAATCACTGTACAAAGGAATATTTTTATGATAACACATACCGGCAAGCTCTTTTGCCCTGCCGGCAATCATCAATTCTTCCTTGGTCATGCATTATACACCCACATTAACACTTCCGGCTGCAAGTAAGTTCTGTAAATCACCTGAAACCTCAACACTTGAAGGTGTTGCAATAAAGATATAATTGGTAATCTTCTGAAGGTTGCCATCGATTGAGTAGCTGGAACCTGATGTAAAATCAATGATTCTCTGTGCCACTTCAACATGCACACCCTCAAAATTAAGTACTACAGCTTTGCCGCTGAGCAAAGTGTCTGTAATCTCCCTTGCATCATCAATAGATGTAGGCTTGATAACACAAACCTCAAGTCCCTTTCCACTCTTCATAGGAACAACCTTAGCCTGTCTTGCCGGTCTGGCAGCCGGTTTTACAGCTGGCTCATCATCGTCATCATCATCAGCTGCTTCCTTCTTGCCAAACAACTTTCTCTTAGGCTTATCCTCCTCTTCATAATCATCATTATCAAATTCATCAAAATCGTCATCAATATCCTCGTCCGGATCACTTACGATTCCCATGCTTCTTAAAAGTCCACCAAATTTTCCCATTTCTTTATGCCTCCGTATTCTTGTTGGAATAATCTCTTGCGCCGAATATTGCGGTGCCCACGCGAACGCAGGTTGCCCCTTCTTCCACGGCAACAACATAGTCATTGGTCATACCCATTGACAATACATCCATACTAACATTATCAATGTTTTTGTCCGTTATGTCAACAGCTAATTGCTTAATTTTTCGAAAAAATTTCCGATTATCTTCAGGATTAGTAACATAAGGTGCGCTGGTCATAAGACCGCACACATGCAGATTAGTCATACGGCTTACCTCAAGGACAAAATCAGCCACCTCATCAAATGAAAAACCAAACTTACTCTCTTCCTCACAATTAACCTCAACAAGTATATCCATCACCCTGCCAAGCTTTTTACATTCCTTGTCAATCTCCTCTGCCAGCCTTAAAGAATCCACAGAATGAATCATCCTGACTCTGGGAACAACATATTTTACCTTGTTGCGCTGCAGATGTCCAATCATATGCCACTGAATATCCTGTGGCATGGAGTCTGTTTTCTCAACTAATTCCTGGACATAATTCTCACCAAAAATCTTGATTCCACTGTTGTAAAGCTCCATCAAATCTGATACAGGCTTGGTTTTGCTTACAGGAATAAGAGTAACTTCATCCGGCTTCCTGCCTGACCTTATGCAGGCTGCTTTAATATTTTTTAATACATCCGAATAATTATCAATCAACATATAAAATCACCATCTTAATATATCATTTCGCCTTCCTTTTTGCCTTCACAGTCAAGGAGTATTCTGTCATACAGGGAAATTCCATAGGAAATGCCTTTCTTTGCAATGCAGTATTCCCTGCCCTGTTCTACAATCTCCACACGCCTGAATACAGTGTAACCTGTATTGACACAGAAGACACCTGTGAGAGGCTTCTTTTCACCGACAGTATATGTATCAGTACTGTCAGGCTTAAGAAGAACATAACCTGCCGACAGGCTGTCGGTGTGGACATAACATTCCTTGTCTGTTCTGTAATAAATCTTAGCTTTCCTGAATTCAGTGACCTTACTGCCCTTCTCGTTGTAGTATTCACACATAAAGCCTTCGTCTGTGGAGTTGCCGCCTGTTGTTATGTACTCAACC
>JBJENU010000094.1:0-3047 GCA_051880355.1 Lachnospiraceae bacterium
GCAATGGCACCGCCGCCGATAACAGGCGCCATAACGCCAAGTATATTGCCCATTCTCTCAAAGCCCTTGGCAATATTTTGCGAAATCCAATACATCAGTATTATTATTGCCGCAATATAAATAATGTTTTTACTTCTTGCGTTTAAATTTCTCACTGTTTTTTCCCTTCTATTTCACCAGCGCCATAACGTAGTCAGTAAGCCTGGCAAGCTTGTCCTTTGCGTCTTCTACAGACACACCCCTGACTCCCATATAAAACTTAATCTTTGGTTCAGTGCCTGACGGTCTTGCACAGCACCATGCAGAATCACTTAAATCCCAGTACAATACATTGGACCTTGGAAGTCCTGTGGAAGTAACGCTGCCTGTAGCCATGTCAGTCACAGTATCAAGCTTGTAATCCCTGAAAGACATAACCTGATATTCTCCGAAACTTTTTGGTGGATTCAAGCGAAGACTGTCAAGTATTTCCTGAATCTTAACTGCTCCCTGCTGGCCTTTAAGGGTAATGGCAACCTGTCCCTCCATAAAGTATCCGTACTTCTCAAATATATTAATCATCTGGTCCCAGAGAGTAAGATTTTTGCTTTTGTAATATGCAGCAGCCTCACACAAAGCCATCACAGCCACAATGGCATCCTTATCCCTTGCATGGGTACCCACAAGACATCCGTAGCTTTCCTCAAAGCCAAATTCATATTCGTAAGAATTATCCTGCTCAAAAAATTTAATCTGCTCACCTATGAATTTAAATCCTGTAAGAACTTCAATTAATTTTATATTATACTCTGCCGCAATTGCATCTGCCATATTAGTTGACACAATTGTCTTAACAAGTGCTCCGTTGGGATGTATAAGGCCTTTTTCCTTTCGCTGCGAAAGAAGATATTCAGCAATCAGCATACCTGACATATTGCCTGTAAAGGACTGATATTCTCCAGTCTTAGTGTCCTTGGAATATACACCTAGTCTGTCAGCATCCGGGTCTGTTGCAAGAATAATATCTGCATCAACCTCCTTCGCCAGCTTCAATGCATATGTGAACGCCTTCGGGTCTTCCGGATTAGGATATTCCAGTGTTGTAAAGTTCGGGTCCGGCTTTTCCTGTTCAGGCACAACATATATGTTTTTAAAGCCTAATTCCTTAAGAATACGTCTTACAGGTATATTGCCTGTACCGTTAAAAGGTGTATATACAATCTTGATGTCGTCAGCAACTTTTTTGATAATATCCCCGTTAAGGCTCATTTTCTTAAGTGCCGCCATATACTTATCATCCATATCGTAACCGATGACATTGTAAAGTCCACAAGCCTTTGCCTCGTCCTTATCCATTGACTTAACCATACTATAGTCGGTTACTGCATTAACCTCAGTAATAATCTGTGTATCCTTTGGCGCCGTAATCTGTGCGCCGTCTTCCCAGTAAACCTTATATCCGTTATATTCAGGCGGATTGTGGCTTGCCGTAATTACAATTCCGGCAATACAATTCAGCTCTCTCACTGCAAAAGATAATTCCGGTGTCGGCCTAAGGCTTGGAAAAATATATGCTTTAATACCATTGGCATTAAGACACAAAGCTGCCTCATCAGCAAACTCAGGAGACATTCTTCTTGAATCAAAGGCAATTGCAACGCCTCTGTGGGCAGCATTTTCCTTAATAATAAAATTGGCAAGTCCCTGGGTTGCCTTGCGGACAGTATAAATATTCATTCTGTTGGTGCCGTTTCCAATTACACCCCTAAGACCACCTGTTCCAAATTCCAGGTCCTTGTAAAATCTGTCCTGGATTTCTTCTGTGCTGTCAGCAATGGAAAGCAATTCTTTTCTGGTTTCCTCATCAAAATACGGATTACTGCACCACTGCTTATATACTTCCATATAACTCATGATTAATGTCATATTCCTTTCTATTACTTGCTTAAAGCTTCTCTCAAAGTTATTTTCACGCTCTCAAGAGCAGCTTTCTCATCTTCGCCGTTACATCTCAATACAATCTCATCACCGCATTTTACCCCTGCCGCCAGTATGGATAAAACACTTTTGGCATTGGCACTGCGACCGTTTGGCAGTTCCAAAGTTACCTCTGAACTGAATTTCATGGCATTTTCACAAAGTGAACCTGCAGGTCTTAAATGAATTCCCTGAGGGCAGTCAATTACCATCTTTTCACTTACCATAAAAACCTCCTTTAAGAATTCCCAAAGTTATGCTTCTTTTGCCACTATCTGAACTGAAACCCGGTATATTCCGCTGATATTACAGCCTTCCGGTGATGTGAATCTCACCTCCACATCATGGTTTCCTTCCTGTATACCTTCCAGATCAATAACCGGTTTCAGCGAATCTGAAACAACACCTGCCAGGGAAATATCTCTTCCGCTTATTGTAACATTTATTCCGTCTGAAATAATTTCTGCCTCATAACCATCGGCAACATTGATTATGTCTATATCTTCAGGGGCAACATATATTTTCTTTGAATTGAGGGCCTCAACTCTTACATTGACCTTAAAAATATTGTTTTCTTCTGCTATTATACCTTCAGGCAGATATTTTGAGAGTTCAATCTCGTACAGCGTATCTTTGTCAATACCACTTACATCAATGGCATCTGCAGGTATCACAATCTTTTCAATTGCTTCAAGGTCGTAAGCATCACCTGCAATAACAATTCTGTCTGTTTCCGGTTCAACTGCCGTAAGTATATATCCATTGGCCACATTTCCTTTATGACCGATTTCAATGCCAACCTCTTTAGTCGGAAGAATACTAACCTTAACATCTATGGATTTACGGCTCATATCAAGCTTTTCTTTGCTTATTATTTTGCCATTGGTATTGTATACCTCCAACTCACAGGTTGTCACAACATCTTCTTTGGCATTGCTGACATCGACAACTGCTTTCACGCTTCCAATGGAATTAATAAGTGACTGGGCACCTGTAATTGTAACCGTGGAAGGTAATATCTTACAATCTCCCACTATATATCCTGCCGCCGGATCATTGACAACAGTTGCAACTATATCTATGGTCCTGGT
>JBJENU010000095.1:0-3029 GCA_051880355.1 Lachnospiraceae bacterium
GGAGGATGTGCAGGCTCTTGCAGAGGCTGTGTTTGCCCACAGAATAGTAATCGGTGGTGTGGCTGGCTCAGGTGATGCTGCAAGGTCGGTTGTAAGAAAAATTTTGTCGCAGGTAAAAGTGCCAACAGAAGATTGGGGAAAATAAATGATTCAATTGCTGCTAATGCTTTTAGGCGCAGGCGTGGTGTATTTTGGCATTGAACTCTGGTATAGAACCAGATGGGCCAACGGACTTGAGGCTGATATTAAGTTTTCCACGGATACAGCCTATCCGGGTGATGAAGTTGATATGTATGAGGTTATAACCAACAGAAAAAGACTGCCAATACCTGTGCTTAATATTAAAATACGTATGGACAGAAGGCTTCATTTTGACGGAGAGGATGCCAATGCAAAGGTGTCTGATTTTTCTTACAAGAATGATGTTTTCTGTATACATGGTAACCAGAGAATTACGCGTACAATTCCAATTAATTGTATGCAGCGTGGAGTTTTTAAAATTGATTTCTTTGAGATGGTGTCTTCAGGCATCTTTATGGGAGATATCCTGCACAAGAGCCAGAGCTGTGATGCAGGGCTTGTGGTATATCCTAAGCCTGTCAATACAGATGCCGTTGAAGTTGTGTATAAGAAGATTATGGGGGATGTGCTGATTAACCGCAGACTGTATGAGGATCCCTTTGAATTTGTCGGGATAAGGGAATATCAGCCTTTTGATACAATGAATTCAATTAACTGGAAGGCAACGGCCAAGTCCATGGATTTGAAGGTTAATGTCCACGGTAACACATCTTCACAGGAGGTTGTAATTCTTCTTAACGTGGAGAATGAAGGAATGCAGGTGATGAACAAGCTGCAGGAATACAGTATATCTATAGCATCAAGTCTTGCAGGTATGCTGCTTAAAAACGGTGTGGCTGTAAGCCTTATCAGTAATGGTCGTGATATTGAGACAGGGTCGGAGATTACGTTTTTTCATGGAGTGGGAGGTCTTCATACAGACAGAATTAATTACGGACTTGCTCGTCTTAACCTTGATGATGAAATACGGGATTTTTCAGAGGTTATCAGGGACAACCGTGACAATATATCAGAAAGCTGTGTAGTTGTGCTTGTTTCTTTTGCACATCACAGACAGATGGTTGCAGAACTTGAGAAGTTACAGAAAAAGACAAGTGGATGTATGTGGGTTATGCCACATTTAATTATGGATGACTGGACTCCTGATGTTGTTACCAGCGTGGACATATTGCCATGGGAGGTGAACCAGTATGAATAAGAAAAAGGTTTCTGCTTTAAGAATTGTGTTTGAAGTGGTACTTCAGGTCATATTTTTTACTTCCATAGGTTTTGCTCTTTATTTTGGAATACTTAATCTGCCTTTATCCAATTGGTACAAGATGCTTTATGTTGTGGCAGCTACAGTTATTGCGTATGTTGCCAGGAGGGTAATAAAGTCAGCGTCAGTATTTTTAATGCTTCACATTGCGCTGGTTGTGGGCGCGTTTATGACAGGTATATATGCCAGTGATGAGGAAGCTTTTGTAATGGTGTTGATTGTGGCAGTGGTGTCAGCCGGTTCCTTTATTTTCAGAAGAATGGTGATTGACAATAATCATGAGATTATTCACATAGCCGGAGCTTTTGTATTTCTGGCAGAATATTTTTCCGGTTATGGAAGCGATAATGAAATAGTAATGGAAGCTTCAATTTGGTGTGCCGTAGTATATGTTGTAGTGTATATTTTTTATACTGCCTGCATAAGATTAGATGATTTGTTTTTCATTAACTCAGGTACTTCAAATTTTCCGGGAAAACGAATAGTAACTACCAATGTGACAATTATTTCAATCGTGTCATTTATGACTTTGGTTGGTATGCTTTTGTTCTATAACGGACCTCTGGGGAATATATTTGTAATATTGAAAAATGTATTCCTAAAGATACTGGGATGGCTTCTTTCATTGTTTCTTAAACCTGAAGAGAATCAGGATATATTGGAAACTGTGGCCACGCTGGAAGTTGAATCTGAATCAGATACAGAAGGCTACTATGATCGGCTTCCTCTTAATCCAATGAGAGATTTCTGGAATGCCCTGGTTATTATTATCGGGATAATTGCATCTATAGTGGCAATATACTTCTTAATACGTGCTTTTAGAAAAAGATTTTATTATGTAAGAAGAGTGGCCGGCTCAGAGGCTGATGTTATTGAAGATATTGATGATGATATATCAGCCGTTGAGACGGTAAGCCACAATAAAGAAGCTGAAATCAATGATAAGGACCTGAATTTGAGGGCAAGAAAAATTTACAAAAAACAGGTAAGAAGTGTTAAAAAAGAAAAGGGTACACCAAGTGATTCAGCTCTTGCCAGAGACATTACAAAGATGTTTGAGGAAGGTGACAGAGCTGATGAAGTTACCCGTATTTATGAGAAGGCCAGATACTCTGATGAGAAAGTCACAAAAGAGGAAGTTGACATTCTTAAAAAAAATACTTGACATTGATTACAATGTTTTGTATAATTACCTAAAATTTATATTTCAAAAGGCTATGAAGAGGAATAGTACATTCGGATTCATTTTCAGAGAGCTGCCGGTTGGTGTGAGGCAGCAATGGAGAGGTCTGGAACTCGCCTTGGAGCTGCCGCCCGAAGTTGTAGTAGGCGCGGACGTGGGCTGCACGTTACAGCGGACAGATATAAGGTTTCGCCCTGTATTTAATGAGGTGCATTCTTTTTGTGGAATGAATCAGAGTGGTAACGCGTGAGTTTATCTTTCGTCTCTGAGTGTGGTATTCGTGCTCGGAGGCGGAAGATTTTTTTGTTGCATAGGAAACTTTGTTCCTATACAACAAAAACGCTCCGCGAGGATGCACACTCGCGCGTACAAGGTAGATGTCGCTTACGCAACCGCGCTCGGTGTGAGAGTCCGCAAGCGGACTCTTTTAATACTGCACAAAAACTCATATCAATTTTTGTGCAATATTTTTCTGTCTTTTTTTCAAAAAATATGTAACAAATCGTT
>JBJENU010000096.1:0-3019 GCA_051880355.1 Lachnospiraceae bacterium
TGAGGGAGATATTTACAGCCCACAGATTCATCAGACTGAGACTCACCAGACTGAGGTACACCACATTGAGAAGCCGGCAGCAAAGAAAGCAGAAACGGAAAATATCGTTGAAACCGATATGGTCAAGGCGTCCGGTGCACAGAACAATAATATTGCAGGCGGAATTATAAGTAAAGCCAATAACACTAATGCCAGATATCAGTTTCCGCCAATCGAGCTCCTTGAAAAGAGTACTAATTCTTCATCAGGTGCCCAGAAGAATATCAATGATGATATGGCAGTGAAATTAAGACAGACGTTGCTTAGCTTTGGCGTTAAAGCAGACATTGATAATATAACATGCGGTCCTTCGGTTACACGTTTTGAACTGAAGCCTGAGCAGGGTGTCAAGGTCAGCAAAATAGTCTCTCTTTCTGATGATATCAAGCTCAGCCTTGCTGCTACAGACATTAGAATCGAAGCTCCGGTACCGGGCAAGAGTACAGTCGGCATTGAAGTTCCTAACAAGGTATCAACAGGAGTTAAGATTAGGGAACTGATTGAGTCCGATATGTTTAAAAAGCACAGCTCCAATATAGTTTTTGCTGCGGGCAAGGACATTGCAGGACAGGTTGTTCTGGCTGATATAGCTAAGATGCCGCACCTTCTTATTGCAGGTGCAACAGGCTCAGGTAAGTCGGTGTGTATTAACACAATTATTATGAGTATTTTATACAGGGCCAGACCTGAAGACGTTAAGCTTATTATGATTGACCCTAAGGTGGTGGAATTAAGTGTGTATAATGGAATTCCGCATCTTATGATTCCGGTTGTGACAGACCCTAAGAAGGCTTCGGCTGCACTTAACTGGGCAGTTGCCGAAATGACAGACAGGTACAACAAGTTTGCCGAAAAGAATGTCAGGGATTTGAAGGGCTACAACGAGCGGATTGAAAAGGAGGGAGTTGACGAAAACGGCAATGAGCTTCACAAGCTTCCTCAGATTGTCATTATTGTGGATGAGCTTGCTGACCTTATGATGGTGGCACCGGGTGAAGTTGAAGATGCAATATGCCGTCTGGCACAGCTTGCACGTGCCGCAGGAATTCACCTTATAATTGCAACACAGAGACCGTCTGTTAACGTTATTACCGGTGTAATCAAGGCTAACATTCCTTCAAGAATTGCCTTTTCCGTGGCGTCTGCAGTTGACTCAAGAACAATTCTTGATATGAGCGGTGCTGAAAAACTGCTGGGCAAAGGCGATATGTTATTCTACCCATCAGGTTACCCAAAGCCGATTCGTGTTCAGGGCGCATTTGTGTCTGATAACGAAGTGGGTAAGGTTGTAGAATTTTTAAAACAGAATGCAGGAGAAGCCGATTACAGTAAGGCTATTGAAAATCATATGGAAAATTCAGTTACAATGAATGACAGTGCGGCATTTGGAGGTGACAGGGATTCATACTTTGGCGATGCAGGACGTTTTATAATTGAAAAAGAAAAGGGCTCCATAGGAATGTTGCAGCGTTATTTTAAAATTGGCTTTAACAGGGCTGCACGAATTATGGACCAGCTTGCAGATGCAGGCGTGGTGGGACCTGAAGAAGGAACAAAGCCGCGTAAGATTCTTATGACTATGGAAGAATTTGAAGAATATATAAAAAAGTAAAGGAGATTGTCAAATGAAAACTGATATAGAAATAGCACAGGAAGCAAAAATGCTCCATATTAGCGAAGTAGCTAAAAAGGCAGGAATCAGGGAAGATGAACTGGAGTTTTTCGGAAAGTATAAGGCAAAGCTGTCTGATGAACTTCAGGAGAGAATTAAGGATAACAAGGATGCAAAGCTTGTCCTGGTTACTGCAATTAATCCTACTCCGGCAGGAGAAGGTAAGACAACAATAAGTGTAGGCCTTGCCCAGGCACTTAACCGGATTGGCAAAAACACAATTGTTGCCTTAAGGGAGCCTTCCCTTGGACCGTGTTTTGGCATTAAGGGCGGTGCAGCAGGGGGCGGTATGGCCCAGGTTGTTCCAATGGAGGATTTAAATCTTCATTTTACAGGCGATTTTCATGCAATTACGGCGGCAAATAATCTCCTTGCGGCACTGATTGACAACCATATCCACCACGGCAATGAGTTGCAGATTGACACCAAGAGAATTGTCTGGAAGCGTTGTCTTGATATGAATGACAGAGCGCTCCGCAACATTATTGTGGGTCTGGGAACCAAGGCTGACGGCGTTGTAAGAGAGGATCATTTTATAATCACAGTGGCCTCTGAGATCATGGCAATTCTCTGCCTTGCCAATGATATGGCAGATTTAAAGGAAAGACTTGCTAAAATTATTGTTGCCTACAATGTCAAAGGTGAACCGGTAACGGCAGCAGATTTAAGTGCAACAGGCTCTATGGCAGCACTTTTAAAGGATGCCATTAAGCCTAATATGATTCAGACTCTGGAAAATACCCCTGCAATTGTTCATGGCGGTCCGTTTGCCAATATTGCCCATGGCTGTAACAGTGTAAGAGCTACCAGAACTGCCATGAAGCTTGCTGATATTGTGGTAACTGAGGCTGGTTTTGGTGCTGACCTGGGTGCTGAAAAGTTCTTTGACATTAAGTGCAGAAAGAGCGGATTAAAGCCGGATGCAGTAGTTATTGTGGCTACAGTTAAGGCGTTAAAGTACAACGGCGGTGTTGCCAAGGATGCACTTTCACAGGAGAATCTTGACGCACTTGCAAAAGGTATCGTTAACCTGGACAAGCACATTGAAAATATTCAGAAATATAATGTTCCTGTTGTGGTTACGCTTAATTCATTCATTACAGATACAGAAGCTGAATATGAATTTATTAAGAAACACTGTGAAGAAAAGGGCTGTGAATTTGCACTGGCCAATGTCTGGAAGGATGGTGGCAAGGGCGGTATTGAGCTTGCACAAAAGGTGGTATCAACACTTGAAAACAAGCCGGCCAACTTTAAGTTCTTGTATGAGGACAGCTTAAGTCTTAAAGAGAAAATTGAAACGGTCGC
>JBJENU010000097.1:0-3001 GCA_051880355.1 Lachnospiraceae bacterium
CAAAAAGTGCCTGGGCAAGGAGAACCTTAACCTTTAAGTTACCTGTAAGGTCTGCCATAAGGCTGTAGTGGAATTCTGTATCCACACCAAGACCGTTGAGCAGCTGGGCCGCGTCTGATTCTGCTTCCCAACCGTTCATATTGGCAAATTCACCTTCAAGTTCACTGGCTTTAATGCCGTCCTCTTCAGTGAAATCCTCCTTGGCATAAAGGGCATCCTTTTCCTTCATAATCTGATAAAGGCGGGCATTACCCATAATAACTGTGTCAAGAACAGTATATTCATCGTATTTAAAGTGGTCCTGCTGTAAAAATGACAGACGCTGTCCCGGAGTAATTGTCACATCACCTTTGCTTGGCTCAAGCTGACCTGTAAGAATCTTTAAAAAAGTAGATTTACCGGCACCATTGGCACCAATAAGTCCATAGCAGTTGCCTTCTGTAAACTTAATGTTCACATCTTCAAAAAGGGCTTTTTTACCAATTCTTAATGTTACGTTATTTGCACTAATCATTTTTTCAAAATCCTTTCAAAATATTTTGCACAATCACTACCATTGTACATAATGGAATAGAAAAGTGCAAGTAAAAAATAAAAGGGCTGTAAATAAACCTTTTTACAGTTTATTTACAGCCATAAAATTATTTTGACGAGAAGCTTGAACAAATTGTCTGGGCTGAACTGCTTGCGGAAGAACCGCTGATTGTAATCTGGTCAGCACTGCATTTGTGGTCTTCGTTGTAAATACAGTTCACAGCATCACAGTTAACATTGAGGCTGCTGTTAGGTGACTTACATGCATTGCTGCAGGAATTACATTGTCTGAAACTTGTACAGCATGTATCATACTTGTTTTCGGCACTGCAACCGCCCACAACAATATTGTTACGGCTACACAGATGCTCTTTGTTATAACCGCAGGTATCCACATTACATCCAAGATTTGTCATATTAAAACCTCCTAAAAGAAATAATTATTACGTGACTATTATTTACTGAAAATCACAAATTATTCCTTAATCGGAGGCTAATTGTCAAGCCATGCAAATCCTTTCATATATTTAAAAATAACCTTGCCGATTATTTTCTTTTTGTGAACAAATTTATTAACCCAGAAACGGGAATCAACTGATTCATTACGGTTATCGCCCATCACAAAATAACAATCATCCGGGACATAGTAAGGACCGAAGTCAGCGACCCGCATAGGTTCTTTGAGGTAAGGCTCCTTGTAGAGCTCATCATTGATATACAATATGCCTGCTTTTATCTCGATTTTTTCACCGGGAAGTCCGATTATCCTTTTTACATAGGTATCTTCTTCGTTGTCAGGGAAAGGGAAGATAATTATGTCGCCCCGGTCAGGCTCCTCAAAAAGATATGCCAGACGCATACCGATAACATGGTCCCCCGGACGGATAGTGTTGCTCATTGAACCTGTCGGCACAGTGCTGTTAACTATTACATAGAAACTTATAATAAAAGCAATGACCGCCGCAATTGCGAAAATCTCCACAATACTCAAAATCTCACGCAAAAAGCGTTTGCGCTTAAGCTCCCGTATTGCCATTGTGTCAGTCACTGTGTTGGAACTGACAGGCTTCTTACGACCTTTGGCGTCAATGAGAAAATAGTCGTTGAGATCAGAATCAAATTCTATAAAATCTAATTGTAATTCTTCAGTCTCCGATTCGTTATTAAGTTGTGATTTCTCATTAGAGTCAAAAGTTTCCCTGTTCATACAATTCCTTTATTATTCAATAATTTTAAATGGAGGCCAGTACCTGAAAATAGCCTTGGCCAGTATTTTATCTCTCGCAACAAATGTATTTTCCCAATATCTGGAATCCTTAGAATGATTGCGATTGTCACCCATGACAAAATAACTGTCAGCAGGTACTACAAAGCGGAAATTCTCATCGGTTCTCATGGGTTCTTTAATATAGTCCTCAACCAGCTCTTCGCCGCTGACGTATACTTTACCATTCTTAATTTCCACAATATCACCGGGCAGGCCGATAATACGTTTGATGAAGGTCTGACTTTCATCATCAGGAAATTTAAAAATTACTACATCACCACGCTGTGGCTCCGAAAAAGCATATGCCAGCCTAAAACCTATAATGCGGTCGCCCACCTGTATCTGGTCTTCCATGGAACCTGTGGGTATGCTTGAATTAATTATGACAAAATTGCAGAGCAGAACTGCAATCACAACAGAAACTATGACTATCACAACATAGCTCATAATCTCTTTTAAAATAGCTTTTGATTTATCAGTCACGATTATCTCCTAAAAAAAGCGGACCGCGGCAGAGCCGTGGCCCGCTGCAGCAGTGCATATTTACTTGGCAAGAAGTTTAAGAATCCGGTTGCTTCTTGCAATGAATCCGGTCATCTCATCAGGAGTGAGTGGCGCATGGGACAATTTGGCAAGGTCATAAAGCTGCTCACAGAATATGTTAATATTGGTATCCTCAGGATTGTTCATAATGTAGCTTACAAGCTCATTGTTGCTGTTAAGGACGAGAGTCTGGCCTTCAGCACCGAACATTGACGGATCCATTCCATACATATTATACATCTTCATCATATCCTGCATACGACGACTTTCTTCTGATAAAGTTATCATAGCAGATATTTCGGAATTTTTCAACTTCTCAACCTTAATATTTAAATTATCTTTTGAAAGAGCTTTTTTAAATATTGCAGAAAGTCTTTCGTTCATGTCTTTCAGCTCATCTTCAGAGCCTTCTTCTTTGAAAGAATCAGAAAGGTCTGCATCAATTCTTGCAAACTTTAAGTTCTCATTTTTGCTTTCAAGGTGGCTGATAAATGCTGTGTCAATATTATGTGTCAGAAGCACCGCGTCAATTCCTTCTGACTTGAAGAGATTGATATACTGGCTCTGCTCAGTTTCGTTTGTAACATAAAATACAGTATTTTCGTGCTTTTCCTTGTTTTCGTTAAGACACTCCTCGAGAGTGAGATATTTTCCCTC
>JBJENU010000098.1:0-2984 GCA_051880355.1 Lachnospiraceae bacterium
AGCAGGCTAAGAAAGAAAATTCCGTTCAGGATAATTTCTTGCCGAAAAAGCAGGTCAAAGAAATTGTTGATAATGCACCACTTAGTGGAAATGATGTAATTATGCCGGCTTCTACATACAAGGAACCGAGCAACGGAGCCATTACTATTATCAATATTTTGCTTGGTGTGGTAATCGGTGCCGCACTGATATGGTTTCTTATTATACCGGCCAGATACAGAGGTATGACGGAAGAGTATAATAACACAATTGCAGAATACAGTGAAAAATTGTCTTCAAGCAATGTGGAGCTTAATAGCCTGGAGAGGCAGGTAAAGGAAGTTACTGATGAGCGGAACAAGCTGCAGGAGCAGTTGAAGGATGTGGCTGGCGAGGATGGTGTTAATAAGAAGCTTACAATGCTTATTAATTCGGCCAATCATTACCTTGAAGGCGATACTGTGGCAGCAGCCGAGGCAATTAAGTCCTTTACGGAGGATGATTTAAGTTCAGATAACTCCAAAAAGTTATACAAAACAATTTCGTCAGCTACGTTTGTTGTTGCGTCACAGCAACTGTATAACATGGGAATTGACCAGTATAACGGCGGCAACATGAAGTCGGCTGCCGATTATCTTGTAAGAGCCTTCGAGCTGAACGAAGATTTTGTTGAAGCAGCATTTTACGCGGGACGAGCTTATCAATATGCAGATGATGCAGATAATGCATTAAAATACTTTAAAATAGTTGTGGAAAAATTCCCGGATTCGGGATATTTTGCAGATGCTTCGGCATATGTGGCAACTCATTAATCAGGATGAAATAGGTCATTACAGATGGACTCTAGAAGTACTGTTTGTAATGACCTTTTTGTACCTTTAATATAGGAGGGGAAAATATGGAGTATAGTTGTGATTTGTACGATGACATGCTGGTGATAAGCCTTAAGGCAGATTTAGACCATCACCTTGCCAATCAGCTGAGAGATGAAATTGATAAGTACATTACCGAAGGAAAAATCCACAAGCTTCTGTTTGATTTTGACAAGGTGGGATTTATGGACAGCTCCGGTATCGGGCTTATTATGGGACGATACAGGAAAATGGAAGGCAAAGGTACAATAGCAGTATCAGGTGTGCATTTTGGCGTTAAAAGAATACTTGAAATATCAGGCTTGCACAAGCTGGTTAGACAATTCTGTACCTTAGGGGAAGCTACAGAATATTTGCAGGAGGTTAAATAAATGGAAAACAATCAATATATGAAGCTACAGTTTAATAGCGATTCTTCCAATGAGAGTTTTGCAAGAGTGGCCGTTGCGGCCTTTTGTGCAAGACTGGATATGACAATCGAGGAAATGTCCGATATAAAAACGGCTGTATCGGAGGCTGTCACCAATGCAATCGTTCACGGATACGAGAATGAAGCCGGTGAAGTTGCACTGGAGTGTTACATAGAGGATATGGAAAAGGAAAGTATCATCAAAATAGTAATACACGATGACGGTGTGGGAATTGATGATATTGACCGGGCTATGGAACCGCTATATACCTCTAAACCGGAACAGGAGCGCTCGGGAATGGGATTTTCATTTATGGAAGCTTTTATGGATGAACTTGATGTTAAGTCAGAACCTGGTCTTGGAACCACGGTAACAATGAGCAAAAAAATAATAAAATAAAAGATAAGGGTGTGATTATTATGGATCATACTAAAGAACTTATCGAAAGAGCTCACCAGGGGGATAACGATGCGAGAAATGAACTTGTTGTAGAGAATATGGGGCTTGTCTGGAGCGTTGTGCGCCGATTTGCGGGGCGGGGCTATGAACCTGAGGATTTATTCCAGATAGGAAGTATAGGACTTATTAAGGCAATAGATAAATTTGATGTGATGTTTGATGTAAAACTTTCTACCTATTGTGTGCCTATGATTATGGGAGAGATAAAGCGTTTTTTGCGTGACGACGGAATTGTAAAGGTAAGCCGTAACATAAAAGAAAACGGATGGAAGGTAAAACAGGCAACAGCCAGACTACAAAAGGAACTGGGGCGTGAGCCTACTCTGGAGGAGCTGTCAAAGGAGAGTGAACTTTCAAGGGAAGACATTGTTATGGCAATGGAGGCAGGAAGCGAGGTTGAATCAATATATCAGACAATATATCAGGGTGATGGAAATGAAATCTGCATGATTGATAAAGTTGTCGGAGGTAACGGAACAGTAGGAAAGCTTGGCAATGGTACAGGCGGAAATGATGATGAAAAGGACAAACTGATAAACAATATGGTGCTGCATCAGTTGATAGAGGAACTGCCACCTAATGAACAGGATATTATAAAGTGGAGGTATTTTGAGGACAAGACCCAGACTGAAGTGGCTAAAAAGCTGGGAATAAGCCAGGTGCAGGTAAGCAGAATGGAAAAAAAGATACTATTAGGAATGCGTAAAAAAATGTATTGACAATTCTTAAAGATATGTTATAATAAATACAACATATGAGCATATGTTCATATGTAATACATTTACGAAGGAGTGCTGTTATGAAAAAGAGTTATAAGATTGAGGTTGATTGTGCTAACTGTGCCAATAAGATGGAGGAAGCAGCAAAAAAGACTGCTGGTGTTAAGGATGCAGCAGTTAATTTTATGACACTCAAGATGAACATTGAATTTGAAGAAGGTGCAGATATTAAAGCGGTTATGCAACAGGTACTTAAGAATTGTAAAAAGGTAGAAGACGATTGTGAGATTTTTTTCTAAATTAATTAGTCTGGAGAATTGCTATGAATAAAAAACAGAAGAAGGTATTAATTAGGATTATTGTTTCAGTTGCCCTTATGATTGCACTGAATTTTATTCCTTTTGATAACAAATGGGTTAAGCTTGTCTGCTATCTGGTTCCGTATTTTGTCATAGGCGGTGACATATTAAGGAAAGCCGCAAAAGGCATTATTAACGGACAGATTTTTGATGAAAATTTTCTTATGTCGGTGGCAACAGTTGGAG
>JBJENU010000099.1:0-2965 GCA_051880355.1 Lachnospiraceae bacterium
CCTACAAATACTGCACAGAACACATTAACTATGTGCTGAACAGGTGCACATTTTGAGCCAAAAACCGGGAAGGAAATCATACTTCCTACTACTGCCACTGCGGCAAGTAATGCTGTCAATACCAATTTCTTCAAGTTGAATTTTTTCATTTCATCCTCTTTCCGTTCTGTCATACAACAGACTCTGTAATATGGTATTGCCTTAGCTACTGTAATCTCCCTTTATTGCGAATGCATGGTTCATTGGACCGCTTCCTCTGCCCAGATTAAGCTGTGCAGCCAATGCTCCTGAAATATAATTTTTTGCATAACTTACTGATTGTTCTAAGTCAAAGCCCTTTGCCAGGTTGGAGGCAATAGCCGATGACAGTGTACAGCCTGTGCCGTGAGTGTTGGGATTGTCTATCCTTTTACCGTGAAACCAAAGGCTCTCACCGCTTTTAAGACATAACAAGTCATTGGCATCATTAAGGCTGTGTCCTCCTTTTAACAAAACATTACAATCGAAAGCTTCACAAATGTACTTTGCAGCAGCAACCATGTCTTCTTCGCTGTTAATCTCCATTCCCGAAAGCACAACTGCTTCCGGTATGTTAGGGGTGATTACAGTTGCCAGAGGCAACAATTTTGTTTTTAAGGTGCCTATGGCCTCATCGCTTATTAACTTAGCGCCGCTGGTTGCCACCATAACCGGATCCACAACAATATTTTTTGCAGAATATTGCTCAATTTTAGCAGCAATTACACAGATAAGTTCTGACGAAGAAACCATACCTATTTTGGTTGCATCCGGAGTGATATCTGTAAAAATACAATCCAGCTGCGCTGCTAAAAATTGGGGAGTTACCTCCATTATGCCAGTTACGCCGGTTGTATTCTGGGCAGTAAGGGCTGTGACGGCGCTCATGGCATATACGCCATTGGCTGTCATCGTCTTGATATCTGCCTGGATGCCGGCGCCTCCGCAAGAGTCACTCCCTGCGATTGTTAATGCTGTGTTCATAAAAATCTCCTTTACGCATTGCATTAATTTTATATAGCGGCACAAAGTGGTGCCCCCGGTGTACCGCTTTAAAATATATTGATACTACTCTTTTACAAGAGTTGTAAGCTTGTTATATAAATTGTTTGTTGCGGCTGTTATATCCTCTGCCGCAAAAACTGCACTGACAACTGCCACGCCGGCCATAGGGGTACCGGCCAGTTTTTCCACGTTGTCCGCGGTAATTCCACCAATTGCAACTACCGGAATTGTGACACTGTTACAAATTTCAGTGAAAAGTGATAAATCCATTGGCCTTGCATCAGCCTTGGTATCGGTGCCAAACACGGCTCCACTGCCAAGGTAATCCGCTCCTGCTGCCTGGGCAGCCACTGCCTGCTCAACAGTTTTGGCTGTTGCCCCTATTATTGCATTATGGCCAAGAAGCTTTCTTGCATCGCCTACGCTCATATCACTCTGGCCCACATGAACGCCGTCTGCGCCTATCTTTGCAGCAAGTTCAACATCATCATTAATGATAAATGGAATGTTGTATTTTTTGCACACTGCAAACACTTCCAGTGCCAGCTGCTCCAGCCTGTCTCCGGTCAGATGTTTCTCCCGAAGCTGAATAATTGTAGCTTTGCCAAGAATAGCCTTTTCAACCTGCTCACTTAAGGTTTCGCCGGGTTTTAGCCAGTTCCTGTCAGTAATGGCATATAATAATAAATCCTGTTTCTTCATAATACTCCTGTACAATAAAAAACTCTCCCAACGCATACGGGGAGAGTTAAAACATCAAAATAAGACTAATTCATTCCCTACGTTGGCATTATCCAAATCAGGTTATGGGTCAAAGCCGCTGCTTACTCTCAGCCTGCCCGGTGCAAGCTCCCCTTATTCATACACATTTTAAACTATCAGTTGCAGAATGTCAACAAATTTTGAATGAAATACAATTATTCTGTCAATAATTACCCTGTAAATTAATTTTGCGGAGGTATGAAAATGAATTTTTCAGAAAAAGAATTGACTACTTTAAAGGATTTGCAGACTCAGGAGCAGACTTGTATTGACAAATACAATAAGTATGCCAAGGATGCTAAGGACCAGGTACTCAAGGATTTGTTCAAGAATCTTAGTCAGCGTGAACAGCAGCATTATGACACTATCAGCCAGATGATTGAAGGCAAGGTTCCAAGCTGTGACTGTAACGACACTTCCGGCAGGGACTACAATCCGACTGCTACTTACAGTTCCCTCGGTGAATCTGAAGACAAGACCTGTGACTGCCTTCTTGCAACAGACTGCATCGGCACTGAAAAGATGGTATCATCTGAATACAATTCCAATGTATTTAACTTTGCAGATTCTGACGCAAGAAAAATTCTTGCCGATATTCAGATTGAAGAACAAAATCACGCAGAAATGCTGTACAAGTACAAGACCGTAAACGGTATGATGTAAACCGGTACGCTAAAAAGGACAACATATAGTTCTGCAGTTCAGGCACGCTTTCGCTGCTTAAGCCTCGCAGCGGATACTAAATTCGCGCTATGTGCTCATTAAGTACCGGCGGGCTCAAAACACCTGAATCTACATGAACTATATGTTGTCCTTTTTTAGTCTTTGAAGGCACCGCAACCGTTATTGCGACACGCCCTGATTATCATTATTGAAAAATGTATAAACATTACCCGGCAACTTCTTGCTGTCATATGTGCATTTATCAGCATTATGGTACAATTCATCAAAGCTCATATTGCAATCTGCTTTAAAGAACACCGCACCAAGACTTACTGTAATCCGCCTGTCACCTAATTCAGGAATATTCAATGCTTCAATATTCTTAAAAAATCTGTTCAATATTACAACAGCTGCCTTTTTTTCAACCACGCCTGATGCAAATACCGCAAATTCGTCTCCACCAAGGCGCATAACAACATCTGAATCTCTGAATGAAGCCTTCAGACACCCGGCAACG
>JBJENU010000100.1:0-2946 GCA_051880355.1 Lachnospiraceae bacterium
GCCATTCCCTTTTTAAAATCCTGCTCAAGTACTACCAGCGTCTCATAAATTGAGCTGTCACCATGTGGATGGTATTTACCCATGGTATCACCTACAATTCTTGCCGATTTACGGTGTGGCTTGTCATAGTTAAGTCCCAGCTGCTGCATGGCATAAAGCACTCTTCTCTGAACCGGTTTTAGTCCGTCTCTTGCATCAGGGAGGGCACGTGCGGTAATAACACTCATAGAGTAGTCAATGTAGGACTTCTGCATTACTTCTGAATATTCAGTTTTTAAAATCTGTTCTGCCATATTCTACCCCTTCTATGCATCAATCTCAGCTTCATTAGCATGAGCGTAGATAAATTCTCTTCTTGGTGCCACATCAGTTCCCATAAGCATGGCTGTAACTTCAGCAGCCATACGGGCATCCTCAATTTCCACCTGCTTCAAAATCCTTGTTTCCGGATTAAGTGTTGTCTCCCACAGCTGCTGGGCATCCATTTCGCCAAGACCCTTGTATCTTTGCAATGTAAAACTGCCGGTATGGGTTTTACGGTACTTCTCCAGAGCCTTGTCATCATACAGATACTCGCTCTCACCCTTTTTAGGAATAGCCTTATAAAGAGGCGGAGTCGCAAGATACACATGACCCTGGGCAATAAGCTCAGGCATAAACCTGTAAAAGAATGTAAGCAGCAGCGTATCAATATGGGCGCCGTCAACATCAGCATCTGTCATAATAATAATTTTATTATATTTTAGCTTTGTAATATCAAAGTCATTGCCGTAGCCTTCAAGGAATCCGCAGCCAAAGGCCGTAATCATAGTCTTGATTTCAGCATTGGCAAGGACCTTGTCAATGGTAGCCTTCTCAACATTAAGAATTTTACCGCGGATTGGCATAATTGCCTGGGTTCTTCTGTTTCTTGCCATCTTGGCAGAACCTCCGGCAGAGTCTCCCTCCACAATGAAAACCTCACATTCCTCAGGATTGCGGCTTTCACAGTTTGCAAGCTTACCATTGCTGTCATAAGAAAACTTAGGCTTTGAAAGCATATTTGTTTTGGCCTTTTCCTCTGCCTTTCTAATCTTGGCTGATTTTTCCGCACAGGAAATAACTGCCTTTAGCTGTTCCAGATTTTTATCAAAATAAAGCTGCATTTCTTCGCCTGTAATTTCAGCAACAACCTTACCTGCATCAGGATTATCCAGCTTAGTCTTTGTCTGACCTTCAAATCTTGGTTCCGGATGCTTAATTGCAACAACTGCAGTCATACCGTTTCTTACATCAAGGCCTGTAAAATTGGCATCCTTTTCCTTGAGGATTCCCAATTCCCTGGCATACTGGTTAATCACCATGGTAAACTTCTGCTTATAACCTGTAATATGAGTACCGCCCTCCTGGGTGTAAATGTTATTGCAGAAGCCCAGTATATTTTCCTCAAAATCAGTAACATACTGGAAAGCTATTTCAGCCTCAATACCCTCTGATTTCCTCTTAAAATAAATAATATCACTAACTGCTTCCTTGCCCTCATTAAGCTCTTTTACATAAGCCTTAATACCATCAGGCTCATGATAAACAATTTTTTCCTCACTTCCGGCACGCTTGTCCTCAAAATGAATCACAAGTCCCGGATTAAGGTATGCAGTCTCATGAAGCCTGCTTTTAATTGCATCTGCCTTAAACCTTGTTTTCTCAAAAATTTCTCCGTCAGGCAAAAAAGTCACACTTGTTCCCGTATCGTTTTTACGGCATGTTCCAATCTGCTCAAGAGCTTTTGTAACCTTGCCCTGTTCATAACGCTGATGATACACAATACCACCGGTTTTTATTGTAACCTCAAGCCACACAGAAAGTGCATTGACAACAGAGGCACCAACTCCGTGCAAACCTCCTGAAATTTTATATCCACCATCGCCAAACTTACCACCTGCATGGAGCATAGTGAATACAACATCAACGGCAGGAATGCCCGCCTTAGGATGAATCCCCACAGGAATTCCCCTTCCATTATCTGTTATGGTTGCTGTTCCGTCATTGTTAAGAATAACCTTTATTTCTGAGCAATATCCTGCCAGATGTTCATCCACGGAATTATCTGCAATTTCATAAATAAGGTGATTAAGTCCCTTGGTAGAAACGCTTCCAATATACATTCCGGGACGCTTTCTTACTGCATCCAGTCCCTCCAGAATTGATATGCTGTTTGCATCATACTGCTTTGTAGCCATTCAAATACCTTCCAATCAAAAATATTTTGAGAATATCTCATTAAATGAAACTCCCAGATCAGGAACCTTTTCCAAAGTGATTTTTTCCCACTTTCTTTCTGCTATCTCAACAAAGGCACCTGCCTCATATTCGTTGAGAACCTTATTGAATTCTTCCAATTTTTTCTCATTAATAAGTGCTGTCTTGTTAGTCTCACTCAAAGTCTTTTCATTATCACTTACGCATTTAATTATATAATACCTGCCTGAGGCATTGACTATATTACTTATCTCACCGGACTTAAGCTCAAATGCAGCATTTTCAAACTCCTCTTGCATCTGTCCACGCTTAACCGTAGTACTTCCGTCCACGCTTCCGCCATAATCCTTTATCATCACCGCAAAGGACTCTCCTGCCGCAAGTCTGCTTACAGCTTCCTTTGCACTTTCTTCACTGTCAGTTACAATATACTGGATTGAAATAACCCTTGCACTGTCTGCGCTTATCTCTATTTTCAAATCATCAGTAATATCACCATACAATTGTTTTGCAATGGCAAATAAGGAAAAAAGATGTTCAAGCTGTTCCTGTGTTATGGAATATTCATCAGCATACTCTGAACTGATTTTGTTCAGATATTCTGTTGCCGCCTTGCTTACATTATTTTTGGCATCCCTTGTGAGAACAATACCTCTCTTATCAGCCACATTGGAAATTGCAGCCAGTCTCTGCATTTTTACCAGTAGC
>JBJENU010000101.1:0-13559 GCA_051880355.1 Lachnospiraceae bacterium
CGGTTTAGGAACAAAGAGGAAATGTTATAACAGGAAGAGATAATTTTTAGTGTGCAGTTTTGAAGGAATGGATATGTAAATATTAATTTCTTTTGATGGCCTGGTGGCTCAGCTGGTTAGAGCGCCGCCCTGTCACGGCGGAGGTCGTGGGTTCGAACCCCATCCGGGTCGCTTGAAATTATTAATAATTTCATAATGGAATCTTAGCTCAGCTGGGAGAGCATCTGCCTTACAAGCAGAGGGTCATAGGTTCGAGCCCTATAGGTTCCATTGTGCCGACATGGCTCAATTGGCAGAGCAGCTGATTTGTAATCAGCAGGTTATCGGTTCAAGTCCGATTGTCGGCTTGACTTAAATGAAAATTTGAGTTACAATTACATAAGATGATAATACTTATGGATGGATTCCCGAGCGGCCAAAGGGGGCAGACTGTAAATCTGTTGACGACGTCTTCGAAGGTTCGAATCCTTCTCCATCCACTTTGTAATCAGGTCAGTTGGCTTGCTTACTTGTTAATGACGCGGGATAGAGCAGTTGGAAGCTCGTCGGGCTCATAACCCGAAGGTCACAGGTTCAAGTCCTGTTCCCGCTATTATGCCTAGATAGCTCAGTCGGTAGAGCAGAGGACTGAAAATCCTCGTGTCACTGGTTCGATTCCGGTTCTAGGCATTATTTTTTTGCCTGAAAAGTTAACCACAGGAAGTAAAAAGTCTCTTGTAGTTTTAGTAAGAACATTTTATACTAGAACTGTAAGAGACTTTTTGTCTATGTAAGTATTTTAATTACTCCCAGTCAAGGGAGACATCAATTTGAGGGTAGTTCTGAGTTCTGCCAAAGGACTTTTTAACTGCTATTGAAGATGCTGTAACCTTCACAGAAGAAAAGTTGTTATTAGGCTTTGAAAATTCATCGGTGAGGTATTTTACAACTTCATCTACAGCTTCCGGAGTGCGGGCAAGATATTCGCGGACATATACATACACATTGTAAGGCATATGGCGATCTTCTTTTAATTCGCCGCCAAGGTGAGTCCGGTAAGACTTTTCGCCTCGCTTTTTGCAGGTAAAAACATCATGAGTTGCGAAATCAATAAAGGTATAGATTTCAGGAAGAATAGGATCAAGTATCATTGTTAGTGCCTCCTTTGGTTGCATTTGAACCTTATACTAGTATAAAATTTTTTTAGTGATTATGCAAGCAAAATTTATAGTTTGGTGGAAAAAATATGTCAGAAAAATTATATGAAAAGTTGTGCCGGTATGGAAAAGAAGATGTGGTTCCCATGCATATGCCGGGGCACAAAAGGAATTTTGGATTTGGAAATGAATATGACAGTGTTTATGGAATTGATATAACAGAAATTGACGGATTTGATAATCTTGCCCATCCAACAGGTATCATTCATCAGCTGCAGCAGGATATGGCCGGAATTTACGGCACAGAGGCAAGTTTTATGTTGGTCAACGGAAGCAGTGCAGGTGTGCTTGCTGCAATTAGCGGAGCAGCCGTCAGGAGTGACAATAAAAAAATTATAATTGCAAGAAACTGCCATAAATCAGTTTATAATGCCGTTTATCTCAATTTTCTGGAGGCAGTCTATATCACCCCTGAACTGGACGGGGAAATGGGAATCTGGGGCAGAATTAATCCCTGCAAGCTGGAGGAATTAATTGACCGTAACCCTGATATCTGTGCAGTAGTAATTACCTCGCCTACATATGAGGGAATTGTTTCTGACATAGAAAAAATAAGTGAAATTACCCATAAAAACAGAATTCCGTTAATTGTTGACAGTGCCCACGGAGCACATTTTAAATTCAGCTGTGATTTTCCAATAACGGCAATTGAAGCAGGGGCGGATATTGTAATTGAAAGTCTGCATAAAACACTGCCTGCCCTTACCCAGACAGCGGTTCTGCATGTGAGTAAAAACAGTCTGATAGATTGTGAAAATATTAAAAGGTTTGTTGACATTTATCAGAGCACAAGTCCGTCATATATTTTGATGGCTTCAATTTCAAAATGTATGGAGTTTGTGCAGGAAAAACAAGATGAATTTCATGTGTTCACCAGACGTTTAAAATTATTTAGAAAAGAAGTTGGGAAATTAAATAATATACATTTATATCCTGTTGATGATTTATCAAAAATAATAATTTACAGTCCCTATTTGAAAGGCCCGGAAATTTATGATATATTATTAAAAAAATATGGAATACAGCTTGAAATGGCATCACTAAAATACGTTATCGCAATGGCAACAGTATGTGATTCCCAAAGGAATTTTGACAGGTTTCTTGAGGCTTTGAGGGATATTGACAAGGATTTTAAGCCGAATAAAAAATATATTGATTTTATTCCTTTTAAAAGCGAAAAATTAGAGGCAGCAATGAATTTCAGGGAAGCTTTTTCCTGTGAAAAAATTAGTATTTTACTTGAGGAGGCTGTGGGTAAAATCAGTCATGAGCATATTATTGCCTACCCGCCCGGATGTCCCGTTGTTGCCGCCGGAGAGATTTTCAGTGAGAACGCAGTTGACACAATTAAAAATTATCTGGAAATGGGAATAGAGATAATTGGTGTTGAAAATG
Source organism: Lachnospiraceae bacterium (assembly GCA_051880355.1). Classification (GTDB taxonomy): domain Bacteria; phylum Bacillota; class Clostridia; order Lachnospirales; family Lachnospiraceae; genus JBJENU01. The sequence continues at coordinate 2,592 of JBJENU010000101.1, forward strand.
GTATGGTGAGTGTAGTGAGGTAGAAAATGAATGAAATTATTTTTATAATGGGAAAAAGCTCGACGGGCAAGGATACGATTTTTGGACAGCTCCTGCAGGATAAGGACATGGGACTTAAAGGAGTTGTGCTATATACCACAAGACCAATAAGAAGTGGTGAGACCAACGGAGTTGAATATAATTTTGTAAGTGACGAGAGGGCAGATGAGCTGCTTAAGACCGGCAAGGTTATTGAGATGAGAACTTATCAGACCGTTTACGGCCCGTGGAGGTATTTTACTGCGGATGACGGACAGATTAATCTTAAAAGCGGGGAGCGGTATATTGTTATTGGCACGTTGGAGGCATATAGTGATTTTGTAAAATACTTTGGTCAAGAGCATATTTTGCCGATATATATAGAGGTGGATGACGGAATCCGTCTGCAGCGGGCTCTTGACAGGGAAAGACAGCAGGAAAAGCCAAAGTATGCAGAGCTTTGCCGCCGTTTTCTTGCAGATTGTCAGGACTTTAGCGAAGAAAAGATTAAGGCTGCAGGTATTGACAGGAGATTTTATAATAACGGTGATATAAAAGAGTGTATTGAAGCAATTAAAAAAATGTGATATACTTAAGACCAGACTAGATTCACCTGAATTGGAAAGGAGAGTAAAATGGATATTAAAGTCAATGACATATCATCAATTACTCAGCCGGAAGCCCCTAAGCAGGTTTCGTCGGGAGATGATACATTTAAGTTTACTCTGGTTTCCAATATTCAGGAAAAGGATTTAGCTAACAAGCTTAATTCCATGCTTGAGCAGATTGATGAGCAGGGCAGAAAAATCGAGAAGCATATGGATATCCGGGATATGAGAAAGTACCGGGAGCTTGTAAAAGGATTTCTTAACGAAGTAGTTAATCGTTCACATGAGTTTTCAAGGGAGAATTTTCTTGACAGAAGAGGCCGGCACAGAGTTTACGGAATTGTAAAGTTAGTGGATAAGAATCTGGATGATCTTGCCCAGGAGCTTGTGAAGGATGAAAAGGACCACATTGCGGTACTGAGTAAAGTAGGGGAGATTCGAGGTCTTTTGCTGGACATTACCATGTAACTTATGGCTTATTTTAAGGGGAGGGGAGTGCCTATGAAGAATTTTGATGATATAATCGGGAATGATAAGGTAATTGAGCATCTGCAGAATGCCATTAAACTGAATAAGGTTTCACACGCCTATATTTTAAACGGCGACAAGGGATGTGGCAAGAAGACCATCGCATCAATTTTTGCCAAGACGCTCCAGTGTAGTGAGGGCGGCAAGACGGCGTGTGGGAACTGTACATCCTGCAGGCAGAGCGACAGCGGCAATCAGCCCGACATTAAGTGGGTGACTCACGAAAAGCCCGGTGTGGTTGGTGTTGAGGACGTGAGGCAGCAGCTTGTTGGGGATATGCAGATTAAGCCATATAGCAGCAGGTACAAGATTTATATAATTGATGAGGCCGAGAAAATGAACATACAGGCCCAGAATGCTATTTTAAAAACCATAGAGGAACCTCCTGCCTACGGCATAATCATTTTGCTTACCACTAATGCAGATTTGTTTCTGCCGACGATTTTGTCAAGGTGCATACGGCTGGATGTTAAGCCGGTTAACACAGGGCTGGTTGAGAAGTATCTGGAACAGAACTGCAAAGTGTCAACGTATAAGGCTCATTTTGCGGCTAATTTTGCACAGGGTAACATAGGTAAGGCGGAAAAGATTGCCACTTCACCTGATTTTGAGCAGTTGAAGGATACTATGCTGCATCTTGTTAAATATATCGATGATATGACTTTTTCAGAAATGATGGCAGGTGTTAAGGCGGTTAATGAATACAAGCTTTCAATTGAGGATTTTCTGGATATGATGGCGCTGTGGTTTCGGGATGTACTTATTTTTAAAAGTACCAGTGATACCAACCTGATAATTTTCAGGGATGAGATTAATGATATAGCAAGGCTTGCTTCCCTGGGCTCATATGAAGGGCTTGAACAGATACTGGAGGCGTTGGATAAGGCAAAGGACCGGCTTCGTGCCAATGTTAATTTCGACCTTACCATTGAACTTTTGCTTCTCACAATATGTGATTATTATAAAAATAAATCCTGAATTTGGATTTGAAAGGATTAATTAATGACAAAAATTATAGGTGTTAGATTCAGAACAGCGGGCAAGATTTATTATTTTTCGCCCGGAAAATACGAAATTGCCAAGGGACAGAATGTAATTGTTGAGACTGCCCGTGGCGTAGAATATGGTCATGTGGTTATTGAACCAAGGGATGTGCCTGATGAAGAGGTAATCCAGCCTCTTAAGGCAGTTATAAGAGTAGCTACGGCCCAAGATGACGAGACTGTCAGAAAGAATAAATTAAAAGAAAAAGAGGCCTTAGTTATCTGTAAGGAAAAGATTGCAAAGCATCAGCTTGATATGAAGCTCATTGATGCAGAATATACTTTTGACAATAATAAGGTTTTGTTTTATTTTACTGCTGACGGAAGAATTGATTTCCGTGAGCTGGTGAAAGACCTGGCAGCGGTGTTTAAGACAAGAATTGAGTTGAGACAGATTGGCGTCAGGGACGAGACTAAGATTCTTGGAGGCATCGGTGTGTGCGGACGAGCACTGTGCTGCCACAGCTATCTGCCGGATTTTGTTCCTGTGTCAATTAAGATGGCAAAGGAGCAGAATCTGTCGTTGAACCCGACTAAGATTTCAGGTGTGTGCGGACGTCTTATGTGCTGCCTCAAGAATGAGGAAGAGACCTATGAGTATCTTAACAGCAGGCTTCCAAACGTTGGCGACAAGGTTACCGCTTTTGACGGAAGCAGGGGCGAGGTTCATTCCGTGAATGTTTTAAGACAGCTGGTTAAGGTGGTTGTCACGCTTGATAATGATGAAAAGGAAATTCGGGAATATAAGGTGGTTGAGCTGAAGTTTAAGCCAAAGCGCCGTCAGGAAAAAATCAATATTAATGATGACGAGCTTAAGGCACTTGAGGCGCTGGAAAAGAAGGAAGGCAAGTCTAACCTTGATTCAAACTAGGTGTACCAATGGAGCGAATTGATGATTTACAATGCAGGGGACTTAAGGTGATTTCCAATCCGGATGTTTTCTGTTTTGGTATTGATGCGGTGCTTCTGGCAAATTATGCCACAGCCACAGCATCCAAAAAGGTTCTTGATATGGGAACAGGCAATGGGATTATTCCCATTCTTATGACTGCAAAATGTGGCTGCCGGGATTACACCGGTCTTGAGCTTCAGGATTTAAGCTATGACCTGGCAGTAAGAAGTGTTGAGCTTAACGGACTTGAAGGTACAGTAAGAATTGTTAAGGGTGACATAAAGGAAGCATCGGCAATTTTTGGAAAAGAGAGTTTTGATGTTGTCACAACTAATCCGCCGTATATGAATGAGAATCACGGCCTTGTCAATCCTGACAGCTGTAAGGCTATTGCAAGACATGAGTTAAAATGTACTCTCAAGGATGTTGTGAGAGAGGCTTCCGCTGTTCTTAAGCAGAAGGGTACTTTTTATATGGTCCACAGACCACACAGAATAGTGGATATTATCTGCACAATGCGAGAATATGATATTGAACCGAAGGAAATCGTGATGGTACATCCCCATCTCGGTGAGGATGCCAACATTATGCTGGTTATGGGCGTAAAGGGCGCAGGAGCCTTTACTAAGGTGAAGCACATTATCATATATGATGAAAATGGTCAATATACAGATGTAATGAATAATTTTATCAGGAATTAGGGACAGGAGGATTGGCTTATGGAAGGAAAGTTGTATCTTGTTGCCACACCCATAGGCAATCTTGAGGATATGACATTTCGTGCAGTCAGAATTCTGAAAGAGGTTGATTTGATTGCGGCAGAGGATACACGCAACAGTATTAAGCTGCTGAACCATTTTGAGATAAAAACACCAATGACAAGTTATCATGAATATAACAAGGTGGACAAGGCAGTAACAATTGTTGATAAAATTAAAAATGGTTTGAATGTTGCGGTTATAACTGATGCAGGAACTCCCGGTATTTCAGACCCCGGCGAGGAACTGGTCAGGCAGTGTATAAAAGCAGAAATTACGGTTGTTCCCATTCCCGGGGCAGCAGCCTGTATAAACGGGCTTATTATGTCAGGTCAGGCAACAAGACGTTTTTGTTTTGAAGCCTTTCTGCCTTTCGATAAAAAGGAGCGTCAGGCAGTACTTGGTGAGCTGGCCGGAGAGACAAGGACAATTGTTGTGTATGAGGCACCACATCACCTGCTTTCCACCCTGAAGGAGCTGGGGGCAGCGGTGGGAATGGACAGGCATTTGTCAGTGTGCAGGGAACTTACCAAGCGCTATGAGAATATGCAGCAGTTTACATTTGAGGAGGCAATTAACTTTTATGAGGACAATGAGCCTAAGGGAGAGTATGTTCTTGTAATTGCCGGAAAAGACAGAAAAGAGCTCGTAAGGGAGCAGCAAAGGCAGTGGGAGAGTATGTCTGTTGCTGACCATGTTGCCATGTATGAAGCCCAGGGAGCAGACCACAAGGAAGCTATGAAGCTGGCGGCTAAGGACAGGGGAGTTAGTAAGAGAGACATTTATCAGGAACTACATTTTAACACGGGAGAATAAGCTATGAAGATAGGTTGTCATTTATCGGCATCAAGCGGATTTTTGCATATGGCAAAGGAAGCTGTTTCAATTGGTGCCAACACATTTCAGTTTTTTACACGCAATCCCAGAGGTGGTGCAGCCAAGGATTTAGACCCCAGGGATTTGGCGGCTTTTGAGGAATACAGAAAGGAGCATGGCATAGAGGTGATTCTCGCCCATGCGCCATACACACTTAATGCCTGCTCAGCAGATGAAGGCATCAGGGAATTTGCGTGGAATACCTTTGAGGATGATTTGAAAAGAATGGAAATGGTTCCCGGCAATTTGTATAATTTCCACCCGGGCAGCCACGTTAAGCAGGGTGTGGAGATAGGAACGGAATACATTGTTCAGATGCTCAACAAGGTTCTGAAAAAAGAGCAGACTACAACGGTGCTTCTTGAGACCATGGCCGGAAAAGGCAGTGAAATCGGCAGAAGCTTTGAGGAGCTTAGAGCCATTATGGATGGTGTTGAATTAAAGGAACATCTGGGTGTATGTCTGGATACCTGCCATATATATGATGCGGGCTACGATATAGTCAATAATCTGGATGGTGTAATTGCTGAGTTTGACAGAGTTATAGGTCTTGACAAATTGAAGGCAATTCACATAAATGATTCCAAGAATCCTTTTGAGAGCCACAAGGACCGCCACGAAAAGATTGGCGACGGAAGCATTGGACTTGAGACTTTTGAAAGAATTATTAACCATCCTGCTCTTAAGGATTTGCCGTTTTATCTTGAAACGCCTAACGAGCTGGACGGATATGCAAAAGAGATTGCACTGCTTAAGTCAAAGAGGCATGATAACTAAGGAGAAGCCCTATGTCAGAAAATGTGTATCAGGTGCTTAACACGGTACTTGTAGAACTTTTCAATGAAATACTGAGTATAGAAGAAAAGGCCCTTATCACAGAGGAGTTCAAGGATATTTCTGTTACGGATATGCATATCATTGAAGCTATCGGTGTAGGTCAGCCGCGGACTATGTCTGAAATTGCACATCTGCTTTCTGTAACTATGGGCACTCTTACCATAGGCGTTAATGGTCTTGTGAAAAAAGGCTATGCCGTAAGAGAGCGAAGTGAAAGGGACAGAAGAGTTGTGTACGCAAGCCTTACTAACAAGGGAAAGGCAGCTTATCTGCACCATATGCGTTTTCACAAGCAGATGATTGATTCGGTGGTAAGTGGTGTCTCTGAGGAAGAAGCTAAAATACTGACAAAATCACTTAATAATTTGAGTAACTTTTTTAAACAATGGGAATAGTCTTGTTTTTGTTAAAAAAATATAGTATTATTACATTATGATTTTAATTTTTGGGAGGAATTATGAAATTTATTACAATTGGCGAAATTATGCTCAGGTTTACACCACCTAACTATGAAAAAATTGTATCTACTCATAATTTTATTGTGAATTATGGTGGCGCAGAAGCTAATGTGGCTGTTTCTCTTGCCTGTCTTGGCGTTGACAGTACGTTTTTCACGGTTCTCCCTAATACAGATTTAGGTAAATCCACAACGGCTTATCTCAAGGCCAATGATGTTCACACAAAGCATATTATCAAGGCTGACGGAAGAATGGGAATATACTACCTTGAGGAAGGTGTTTCAGTGCGTTCTTCCCAGGTTATTTATGACAGGGCCAATTCGGCTTTCAGTGAGTATGACTACACAGATGTTGATATGGAAGAAATTCTCAAGGATTACGACTGGCTTCATGTCAGCGGTATTACACCGGCTCTTTCTTATAACTGCAGAAGACTCATTGACAAGGCGTTGAAAGCAGCTAAGAAGCTTGGTCTTACAGTAAGTTTTGACCCTAACTGGAGAAAACGCCTCTGGTCTTTTGAGACTGCAAGGGATGTGCTCAGCACATATCTTCCGTATGTTGATGTGCTCATTGGAATTGAGCCGATTCATGTGTATGCCGAGGATGGTGTCACAGATGTTAAGGATGGTTTGTCAATGCAGCCCACATTTGAGGAAATGGACAGAGTATTTAAGGCCATTGACAGGCAGTATCATATGAAGGCAATTGCAAGAACTGTGCGCTATGCCCATTCAGGCAGCAACAATTCCCTGAAAGCTTATTTTTATACAGATGGAAGGACCTACGAGAGCAAGCTTATGAATTTTGATATAGTTGACCGTGTCGGCGGCGGTGACGCATTCTCATCAGGCCTTATTTTTGCACTGATGGAGGGTATGGAGCCACAGCAGGTAGTTGATTTTGCCGTATGCTCATCTGTTATGAAGCATTCAATCCACGGTGATACCAACATTACAAGCAAGGAAGCTATTATGTCGCTTATGAATAATGGCTCTCATGATATTCAGAGATAGTACATTAAGAGGCGGGAGTTTGCTGAAACTTCCGCTTTTGTTAAAAGGGAGAGAAATAATATGAAAAAACTGGAAATTATTATTAAGGCAGAAAAGCTTGAGGACGTAAAAACTGTTCTTGAAAGAAATGAGATTAATGGCATGAATATTACCAACATTATGGGCTACGGTACACAGAAGGGTATGGTTAAGGCCTACCGTGGCAATGAATATAATGTGAATCTTCTTCCCAAGATTAAGGTGGAGACTGTTGTAGAAGATGATATTGTTGAAAAACTCATAGATGAGGTATCTGATGCAATACATACCGGTAATATCGGTGATGGCAAAATTTTTATCTATGATGTTCTTGATGCGGTACGCATCAGAACAGGAGAGAGAGGAACGGACGCTTTATAGAAATGAAAATTCTTGTGATTTTTACAGGCGGAACAATTGGAAGCAGTGTCAATGCCGGCAGCGGATATATTGCACCTGACAGCAGCAATAATTATCTGCTCCTTGATTTGTATAAGAAAAAATATTTGGCAACGGCTGAATTTGACACACTACAAGGCTACAGTATTTTAAGTGAGAACCTGAATGGCGCTTATCTTACCAAATTGTGTGACATTGTAACCGGACAATTACAAAATAGCTATGACGGAATTATCGTAACCCACGGTTCAGACACTTTGCAGTATTCTGCGGCAGCCCTTAAATTTGCCTGTGGCAATGTAACGATTCCTGTAATTTTAGTGTGCAGCAACTATGTTCTCACAGATTCACGTGCCAACGGGCTTCTTAATTTTGCGGCAGCAGTACAATTTATTAGGGAAAAATCAGGTGCGGGGGTATTTGTGACCTATGCCAATTATTCTGATGAAGTGATGGTCCACAGCGGGGAAAAGCTTCTTGCTTATCACGCATTTTCGGATAAATTGTACAGTGTTAAGGATAATTATTTTGGAAAATTCATCTGCCGGGGAAATGAATTAGAATATAAAAAAAATCCGGCATATCTTCCGCTTGAGATGCCAGGGAATTTTTCACATAAATTTACTGATAATGAAGTAAGGTTTGTGATGAGCTGTCCCGGAATTGACTGGAAGAATATTTTATCAGGCAATCCACGTGCAGTTGTAATTCAGGGGTATCATTCAGGGACACTTCCTACTGACAATACCGATTTCAGGGAATTTGCGCTGTCTGCAAAGGAAAATAAAATTCCTGTATTTCTGTGTGGCTCCTCTAAAGAGGCAGCCTATGAAAGTGTTGCATCTTTTGATGAGCTTGGAATTACAATAACAGAGGATATGGCACCTGCCGCGGCATATGTGTGGGCGTGGGGATGCAGGTAAATGATGGGCTGTAAATAAACTATTTGAAAGAACGCTTTCGCTTAATTGCTACCGTAGCGGTACATAAAGCCACAAAATACGTGGCTTAAGTACCGACGGCAGCAAAAATCTTTCTCATAGTTTATTTACAGCCTGTTGTTGTGGTACCCAGGAATGTAACTATTCGAAAGAACGCTTTCGCTTATTTACAGCCTGTTTTGCTTGTATTCATTAAAATTAAATGTTTTCTGCTCTTGAAAGTGCAGCGTCAATATGTTCACAGAAGTTATCGGCGCCAACCTTGTCGTAGAGACCGCTCTTTTTCATAATATTCATCGGCTGCTCATTAACATGGGAGAATATAACAACCACGCCCTTTTTGTGGCAACTGTCACAGAGCTGTTCAAGTGAGCGGAGTGCCGTTGCATCAAGTGCAGGCACACTTCTCATACGGAGAATCAGGCACTTGGTAAAATCTTTTACGGTTATATCTGAAATTCTGTCGGCAACACCGAAGAAAAGTGGTCCTGAAAGCTCATATACACGGACATGAAGAGGAACCTGTCTTAAATCGATGCTGTCAGGGTCAGCTTCGCTGTCATCATCAATATATTTCCAGCTCTTAATATCAGCCTCGTCGCTCATTCTCTTCATAAAGAGGAGACATGCCAGAACCATACCGATTTCAATTGCAACAACAAGGTCAAATACAACTGTGAGCACAAATGTAACTACAAGTACGAGAATGTCACTCTTAGGTGCAGTTTTACACAGATTGACAAACTGTCTCCACTGGCACATATTGTATGCAACCATAAAAAGGATGGCTGCGATTGCAGGCATAGGAATTAATGCTGCATATGGCATAAAAAGTACAAGGATGAGCAAAAGTACAATTGCGTGAACCATACCTGCAACAGGTGTGCGGCCGCCATTTTTAATATTGGCAGCAGTTCTTGCTATGGCACCTGTGGCAGGTATACCGCCAAAAAGTGCTGATGCAATGTTGCCGGCACCCTGGGCGATAAGCTCAGTGTTGGAACGGTGTTTGGAATTAATCATACCGTCTGCAACAACAGCTGAAAGCAGTGATTCAATTGCTGCAAGAATTGCAATGGTAAATGCATCAGGTAATACACTCTGTATTGCACCGAATGAAAGCTCCGGAAGGTGAAGTGTTGGAAGTGAGCCGTTTATAGTATATAAATCACCGATTGTATAAACATTCATATTGAGGCATTTTACCATAACAACAGAAACAATAATTGCTATAAGCGAGCCCGGAATTTTTTTGCTGATGTAAGGCCACACAATAAGGATTGCAAGGCAGATGACACCAACAAGCAGGGCCTCCCAGTGAAATGTTGAGAAATACTCACCGAAAGCTTCGATTTTCTCCATTGTTTCCACAGGACGGACACCCTCAGCGTAAGTGATACCGAAGAAATCCTTTAACTGACCGATAACGATTGTCACGGCGATTCCTGCGGTAAAGCCTGTTACGATGGTATAAGGAATGTATTTGATAAGACTGCCCAGACGGAAAATCCCCATAAGAATGAGCATAATACCTGCCATAATTGTGGCAAGCATAAGGCCGGACATACCGTTGCGGGCAACAATACCGGCAACTATAGTTGCAAATGCGGCAGTAGGACCGGCAATCTGAACACGGCTACCGCCTAAAAATGAAATAACAAAGCCTGCTACAATGGCAGTATACAGACCCTCCTCCGGACCTACTCCTGAAGCAAGGGCAAGGGCAATTGACAGTGGCAGGGCAATGATTGCAACAATAATACCGGCCACAACATCATTGGCAAATTGTTTGCCGTTATAGCCCTTCATAACGGTAAACAGCTTTGGTTTAATCTTTTCTTTCACGTTTTTTCTCCTGTATAAAGATTAGGGGGGGCATACCCCCTTGAGTATGATTAAACGGATTGCGACCTACTTCGTACTCCCGCAATCCTAACGAACATTCGCATATCGCGTTGCATACGCACCGCTTTTATGCTCATATTCGTTGGCGCCCCAAGGTAATACTCCACTTTTATGCAAGCATAAGCGGAGTATTACCTTTTGGCACTTTAATCTGCATAAATTGCACATACGATAGCAATATACTCCTTTTATTTGAAATTTGCAAGAAAAAAATATATACTTGTTACAAAATGCTTGAAGTTGTATAATTTATGTTATATGTTAGGAGGCATTATGGAACGTTATGTAGATATGAAGGAAATTTCAGACGGAAGGTTTTATGGTCTTAATGATATGGCAAAGGTAGGCTGCAATGATTGTCAGGGCTGCAGCAAATGCTGTAGCGGCATGGGCTCATCCATAGTTCTTACACCTTATGATGTATGGCTTATTAAGAGTAAAACAGGTCTTACCTTTGAAGAACTGCTGGCAAAATATGTTGAGCTGGGAGTTGAGAAGGGTGTAATTCTTCCCCATATTAAGATGAATGATACAACCGACAGCTGTAATTTCCTTGATGAAAATAAAAGGTGCAGTATTCACAGCCACAGACCGGGTGTGTGCAGACTTTTCCCGTTGGGAAGGTTTTACGAAAATGGAGATTTTTCATATTTTCTACAGAACAGGGAATG
>JBJENU010000102.1:0-13420 GCA_051880355.1 Lachnospiraceae bacterium
CGGTTTTGATTCCAATATGATGGATATATATCCTACGCTTACATCGGGTGCAGCATTATATATCATAAGCGAAGACATTCGTCTTAACCTGCCGGCAATTGAAAAATATTTTAACGACAACGAAATAACTCACAGCTTTATGACAACGCAGGTGGGCAGGCAATTTGCCCTTGAAGCTAACTGCAATACTTTACAGTATCTTTCTGTAGGAGGAGAAAAGCTTGTTCCTATATCACCGAAGGATAATCTTATATTTACAAATCTTTACGGTCCTACAGAAGGCACTATTGCTGTGACATTCTTTGAAGTCGATAAGGATTATTTCAGAGTACCAATAGGAAAAGCACTTGACAACACCAAGCTTTATGTTGTAGATAAAAAAGGAAGACTCTTGCCGCCATGCGTTCCGGGAGAACTTTGGATAGCGGGCCACGGCGTTTCAAGAGGATATCTTAACCGCCCCGAACAGACTGAAAAAACCTTTATCAGAAATCCGTTCACAGACGAAAAGGGATATGAAAGGGTTTACACAACGGGAGACATTGTCCGTTATCTGCCTGACGGAAACATTGATTTTGTGGGCAGAAACGACGGACAGGTAAAGGTAAGAGGCTTCAGAATAGAACTTTCAGAGGTAGAAAAGGTTATCCGTGAATTTGACGGTATAAAGGATGCTGCCGTTATTGCACGAAAGCTCCCATCAGGCGGGCAGACCATAAACGCATATATTACAGCCGATGAAAAAATCGATATTGCCCAGCTTAATAAATTTATCGAGAGCCGCAAGCCATACTATATGGTACCGGAGGCAACAATGCAGCTTGATGTTATTCCTCTGACCGTCAATGGAAAGGTGGATAAGAGAAAACTGCTTGAAATAAAGCCTGTTCCAAAGGAAGAAAACAGTTCTGATGCTTTCTCAAAGCCGCTGACATTGTTTGAAAAGAAAATTTCCGATATTGTGGAAAAGATTATCGGTCACAATGAATTTACAGTTTCCGAAGACCTTATGCGCGCAGGTATGAATTCATTGTCTATCATAAAGCTTGCTGTTGAGCTTAACAAGCAATTTGGCTATGAAGCAAATGTTAAACAGATGATGAAAGGCTTTTCGGTTATTTCAATAGAGAACGAGCTGCAGGAATACATCTTAAGCGGCAATTACTTAACGCAGACTAAGATTAAGTCCAAGGAATACAAGTCTGTATATCCGCTGTCAAAAACACAGCTGGGCGTATATCTTGACTGTATGAAAAATCCTTACAGCGTGCTTTATAATATTCCGTCAATACTGAAATTTCCTAAGGCTGTCGATGCTAATCTGCTTGCAGAAAACGTTAAAAAGGTCTTACTTGCACACCCGTATATTTTTACTCATTTTACAATTCAGAACGACGATATTGAGCAGATTTACCCAAAGGATAATGCTGTTGAAATTCCGGTTGATAACCTTACAGAAGCTCAGCTTGCAGAATTGAAAAAAGATTTTGTTAAGCCATATAATCTTATGAAGACACCGTTTTTTAGAATAAAGGTTGCCCAGACTGAGAAAAATGTTTACCTTTTCATGGATTTCCACCACCTGATTTTTGACGGCGGTTCGCTGAATATATTTATGACCCAGCTCAAAAATGTATATGAGGGCGGCAGCGTAAAGACTGAGGAGTATTCATACTTTGACTATGTCGAAAATGAGATAAAGGCCGAAAACGGTGAAGAATATAAAAAGGCTGAAAAATTCTTTGATAATATGCTCAAGGATTTTGAGTCTGCCTCTGAGATAACACCTGATCTTGGCGGATTGCTTGAAAACGGCGGCTGCGGCGAGGCTGTTATTCCTTTTGATATGTCAATTTTTGATACTTTCTGTTTGGACAATGGAATCACACCTGCACAGCTTTTCCTTGCGGGCACATTCTATGCCGTTTCACGATTTGTCAACAGCCGTAACGTGTATCTTAGCACTATCAGCAGCGGAAGAAGCGATATGCGACTTGCAGACTGCTTCGGTATGTTTGTAAAGACTCTGCCTATAGGAATTGAAATAGACGATGTTTCAGCTCTTGATTTTGTCAACAAAACAAAGGAAGTGTTTACAGGCGCAATGGAAAATGAAATATATCCTTATGCTAAGATTTGTGCAAAATTCGGCTATGCTCCGAATATTATGTATGAATACCAGCTTGGCGTAACGGACAATCTGACCATTGACGGACAGCCTGTACAAAAGGATTTTTTTGATACAGGCAAAACAAAATTCAAGGTATCAATATGTATTGAAAGCCATAATGACAAGCCTTGCGTTGTTGTCCGTTATAACGATGCACTTTACAGCAGAGAGCTTATGAATACTCTTGCAGGCTCGGTGCTTAATTCAGTGAAGGCTATTGTTGAAAGACCTGATGAAAAAATAAGAAAAGTTTCTATGCTTGATGATAAACAGCTCAATGAAATAAAGAGCTTTTCGTCAACTCTTATTGCACCTGTTGAAAATGATGTGCTGCACAGAATATTTGAAAAGCAGGCAAAAAATACTCCGGATAGAAAGGCAGTTGTGGCTTGCGACAGAACACTTACATATAGTGAACTTAACAGACTTTCAAATATTACCGCCAACGAGCTTATTGCAAGGGGCTTCAAAAAAGGCGGCAGGGCAGTTGTACTTCTTGGCAGAACGTCTAAGATATTTACTGCAATCTTGGGTATTCTTAAAGCAGGCGGTGCATTTATCCCAACCTGTCCGGATTATCCGAGGGAGAGAATTGAAAGCATTATTGAGGACAGCGAGGCAGATTTTGTTATTACAGAGGGAAAGCTGCTTGATGCTTACAATAAAACCATAAATGTTGACGAACTGCTTGCAGGCAGTAATTCAGATGATCCCAACATCGACGTTAGCGGAAGTGATTTGGCATACCTTATTTACACGTCAGGTTCTACCGGAAAGCCAAAGGGAGTAATGCTCTGCCATAAAGGTATTTCCAACTATATAACATACAGCGAGGCAAATACTCATGTCAGGACAATAGTTGACAATGGTACGGCTTATGGCTCCGTGACGACTGTTGCATTCGATATGTCGCTGAAAGAAACAGTAATGTCATTGTGTAACGGTCTGACCCTTGTTTTTGCAAGTGATGAACAGACCATGAATCCAACATCCCTTGCAAAATACCTTACAGAGAATAATGTGGATGTATTTAATTCCACTCCATCAAGGTTGCTGCAATATATGGAGCTTGATGAATTTGCCCAAGCAATGGCAAACTGCAGGGTTATTCTTTCGGGAGGTGAAAAATATCCGGATAAGCTTCTTAAGCTCCTCTGCGAAAAGACATCCGCAAAAATACTTAACACATACGGTCCTACTGAAATCACGGTTTCTTCCAACTGTAAGGAACTGACAAATGAAAGTGAGATATCAATCGGAAAGCCGCTTATGAACTACATTGAGCATATAGTGGATACTGACGGAAATCTTTTGCCGGTTGGCGTTGTCGGTGAGCTTCTGATTTCGGGCTGCGGGGTTGCACTTGGGTATAATAAGCTGCCGGAGCAGACGAAAAAGGCATTTATTGAGTATAATGGCGAGAGAACTTACAAATCAGGCGACTATGCAAAATGGACAAAGAATGGTGACGTTATAATTCTTGGCAGAACGGATAATCAGGTCAAGCTGAGAGGTCTAAGAATTGAACTGGGTGAGATAGAAAAGTGCATATCAAATATCAGCGGAATAAAGAGCGTAATTGTACTTATCAGAAAGGTAAACAAGGCAGACGCAATTTGTGCATACTATACGGCTGACAGACAGCTTGGTGATGAATATATAAGGAATGAACTGAAAAAATCCCTTACCGATTATATGATACCGACAGCCTTTGTTAGGCTTGACAGTATGCCTCTTACGCCAAACGGAAAAATCAACACAAAGCTTCTTCCAGAGCCGACAACAGTATGCAGGAAGAGTGGTGTTGAACCTAAAAATGACCTTGAAAAAACTCTTTGCGATATTTATGCAAAGGTTCTGGAGCTTGACAAGGTTTATGCTGATGACAGCTTCTTCGATATAGGCGGAAGCTCGCTGACGGTTACAAGAGTTATTATTCTTGCCAATAAAGCGGATATAAATATTACTTACGGTGATGTGTTCTCAAATCCTACTCCTGCTTTGCTTGCAATGCTGTTTGATAAAGGAGCGGAAAAGAACGATCTTAATGAATTAAGAACATTTGATTACAGCAATATTAACGAGCTGCTTCAAAATAATAACCTTGACAGCTTTAAAAACGGTGAAATGCAGGATATAGGTGATGTGCTTCTTACCGGTGCGGCAGGTTTCCTGGGAGTACATATTCTTTACCAGCTTATCCATGAGCACAGCGGAAAGATTTACTGTATGATGCGTGACAAAAACAACAATCCTGCCGAAAAACGACTTGACACAATTTTCTTCTATTACTTTGAGGAAAGTCTTAAGGAAAAATACTCGGACAGAGTCGTTGTGCTTAACGGTGATGTTACTGACCGTGAATCCTTTAATAAGTTCCTTAAATTCAAGATTGATACGGTCATAAACTGTGCCGCAAATGTAAAGCACTTCTCAAATGGTACTGATATTGAAGATGTCAACCTTTATGGTGCATTGAATACGGTGGATTTCTGTAAACAGGCCAATGCACGGCTTATTCATGTTTCAACCATGAGCATAGGAGGAATATTTGTCGGCGAGCCGGGTGAAGTCACTCAGCTTAAGGAAACGCAACTTTATTTCGGACAGCAGGAATCATCAAAATACACGATTTCCAAGTTCCTTGCCGAAAGGGCAATTCTTGACGAAGCAACAAAGGGCTTTAATGCTAAGATAATGCGTGTAGGTAATCTATCAGCAAGAAACAGTGACGGAGAATATCAGATAAATTTCACTACCAATACATTTATGGGCAGATTGAAATCAAGTATTCTTATAGGAAAATATCCATATGATATGATTGAAATGCCATTCGAGCTTTCTCCGATAGATTGTGTTGCAAAAGCAATTCTTCTTTTGGCACAGACTCCGAAGGAATGTACTGTATTCCATCCGTACAACAACCATACTCTTATGATGGGTGACTTGTATACGGAATTAGACAGCAACGGACTTCATTTGCAGGTAGCGGAAAATGAAGAATTTGAAAAGGCACTTGAAGATACAATGCGTGATCCTGAAAAGACAAAAATACTTTCCAGCGTGATTGCATATGAAAATATTGCACACGGTGAAAAGGTATTTGTCGTAAATAAAACTAATAAATACACCATGCAGGTGCTTTACAGAATGGGATTTGGCTGGCCGGAAACATCCCATGATTATATGAAACGCTTTGTAAAGGCGCTTAAAGGCTTAGGATTCTTTGATTTTAACAAAAAAGGAGAGGCAAGGTATGAAAAAGATGGTAAATGATATTGCGCAGGCATTTGGTGAGAAGAAGGCAAAGCTGGTCCTTAAAAATGCAAGGGTGGTTAATGTTTTTACCAAGGAAACAGAGAATGCAGATGTTGCAATCAGCAACGGAAAAATTGTGGGAATTGGAGATTATCAGGGAGAAAAGGAAGTAGACCTGAAAGGAAAATATGTATGTCCCGGCTTTATGGATGGTCATATACACATTGAGAGCTCTATGGTAAGTCCATTTGAATTTGAACGTATTACAATTGTTCACGGTACCTGCGGATGCTTTGTTGACCCACACGAGCTTGCCAACGTGGCAGGTTTGGAGGGTATTCAGTATATTCTTGATATGACGGCGCCATTTAAACAGGATATTTATGTTATGCTGCCATCCTGTGTGCCTGCAACTGACCTTGATGAATCAGGGGCAGTTTTGTCTGCAGAAGAATTGAAGGAGCTTATTGGAAAACCACGGGTTAAAGGTCTTGCAGAGCTTATGAACGCATTTGGCACCGTAAGGGGAGATAAGGATATTCTTGATAAGATTATTATGACTAAAAAAGCCGGCAAGGTAATTGACGGCCATGCACCATTTTTGTCAGGAAAAGAGCTTAATGCGTATGTATATGCAGGAGCTGCTTCAGACCACGAGTGCAGCAATATTGATGAAGCCATGGAGAAGCTTCGCAGAGGCCAGTGGATTATGATTCGTGAGGGCACTGCAGCCCACAATATGGAGGCATTGTCTTTTCTGTTTAAGGAGCCGTACTGTAACAGAGCTATGTTTGCAACTGATGACAAGCATCCGGGAGATATTCTTGAGCTTGGACATATTGATTATCTGTTAAAAAAGGCTGTAAGCCTTGGCGCAAAGCCGGAGGCGGCAGTAGCCATGGCAACTATCAACCCTGCAACCTATTTTGGCTGTAAGGGCAAGGGCGCAGTGGCACCGGGGTATGATGCAGACCTTGTAATTGTTGAGGATTTAAAGGATTTTAAGGTTTGTGATGTGTACAAGAACGGCGAGCTTGTTGTGGAAAGCGGCAGGAATCTGATTTTGGATGAGCCTATGATACTAAAGTATTATCCCGGGATTTTTAATTCATTTAACATGGAAAAAGTTACAACACAATCTCTTCAATTTAAGGATATGCCGGAAAAACCTGATAAAATCAGGGTAGTGCAGCTTATACCCCATGAGCTTATAACAGATTTAAGAATCGGTGAGTTTAAGCGTAATGAAGGATTTGCAGATGGCGTGGATGTTGAAAATGATATTGTAAAAATAGCGGTCTTTGAAAGACATAATAATACAGGTCATGTGGGCCTTGGATTTCTTGGCGGTTATGGACTTAAAAAGGGAGCAGTGGCAACCTCCGTGGGTCATGATTCCCATAATCTTGTGGTTGTTGGTGTCAATGACGAGGACATGGTTGTTGCTGCAAATGCAGTGATAGAAGCCAACGGAGGTCTGTGCGTTGCAAGTGAAGGCAAGGTTGACAAGATACTGCCACTTGAAATAGGTGGACTTATGTCACTTAAACCGGCACCGGAGGTGCAACAGATAATGGACGATATGAAGGAATTGCTTAGCAGACGCGGCACAGCACCTGATATTGACCCGTTTATGACGCTGGCATTTGCAAGCCTCCCTGTTATCCCTAAGCTCCGTGTTAATACTCTTGGTCTTATTGATGTGGATTCACACAGCATAGTAAGCACATTTTTGTAAAATTTTGAATAAAATACCTCTTTAGTTCTAATAATATCTGTAAGGTATGTTAGCTAAGGAGGTTTTTTTATGCAGGTAGGAAGTGCCAGCCTTAAATTTGACAAGGACGTATACATTATGGAAAAGGCCAGTATTGCCGGGGAAAAGGAAGGTCAGGGTCCTCTTGGCGGACTTATTGATAAAGTTGACAGTGATCCTTATTTAGGCAAAAATAACTGGGAAGAGGCAGAAAGTTTTCTGCAGAGTGAAGCAGTAAGAATTTTACTTGAAAAGTCAGGCCTCGATAAGACTGATATAAGATATATTTTTGCAGGTGATTTGCTGGGACAGCTTATTGCTACATCTTTTGGTCTTGTTAATTATGAATTGCCCCTGTTTGGCTTGTATGGGGCCTGTTCAACCTTCGGAGAGTCTGTGGCACTTGGGGCAATGTGCGTGTGCGGCGGCTTTGCGGACAAGGTCATTGCCCTGGCTTCAAGCCATTTTGCCAGTGCGGAAAAGCAGTTCAGATTCCCTCTGGAATACGGTAACCAGAGACCATTATCGGCCACATGGACAGTAACCGGCTGTGGTGCTGTAATTTTGTCAAAGGACAAAAAACAGGGTGAAAACAGCTGCGTAAAGGTAAGCGGCATCACGACAGGAAAAATAGTTGACTATGGTGTTAAGGACTCCATGAATATGGGTGCCTGTATGGCTCCTGCCGCATGTCATGTTATTGCCCAGAATTTTATGGATTTTAATTGTGGTCCTGATGAGTACTCTAAAATTATTACCGGAGATTTGGGATATGTGGGAAGAACCATTCTCATTGATTTGTTAAAAGAAAAGGGCTATGACATATCAGAAAATTATACTGACTGCGGCATTGAAATTTTTAATTCTACTAATCAGGGAACCGATTCAGGCGGAAGCGGCTGTGGCTGCAGCGCAGTTACATTCTGTGCCTGGATTTGCGACAAAATTAAAAGCGGGGAATGGAAAAAGGTGCTCTTCGTTCCTACGGGAGCGTTGCTTTCGCCGGTGAGCTTTAACGAGGGAAAAAGTGTGCCGGGAATTGCCCATGCAATAGTTGTGGAGGGATGTTAGATGGAATTTCTTAGAGCTTTTCTTGTGGGGGGTATTATCTGCGCAATTGTGCAGATTTTTATGGAGAAAACTAAACTTATGCCGGGACGTATTATGGTAATTCTCGTGTGTCTCGGTGCAGTGCTTGGTGCAGTGGGCCTGTATCAGCCATTTGCAGAGTGGGCAGGCGCGGGAGCTACGGTGCCACTGCTGGGATTTGGCAATACTCTCTGGAAGGGAGTTATGGAGGCCATTAATGAATATGGACTGATTGGTGTGTTTATGGGCGGCTTTACCGCCTCGGCAGTAGGCGTAAGCGGTGCACTGATATTCGGATATCTGGCATCGCTGATATTTCAGTCGAAGATGCAGGAGTAAGGAAAGGAAGCGATACTTGTTTGATAACCCAGTATCGCTTCTTTTTTATTTGCTTTATTCGGCGTAAAAAGTGTAATTATTTTTGCAAAGTTCGTTGTATTTTTTGTAGTTGCTTGATATACTATACTTGCTTGAATTCTCACCCCAAGTTTCTGTTCGCACCCCTATGGCAGATTATAAAAAAGAAGAATGGCTCGTTAATCTGCCGCTATATGCGATAGATCAGATTACCCAAATATAAGCGGAGGCAGTAGTTATGAATATTAAACAATTAAGTGATGATATGGAAGACTATAAAACTCGGCTGATTGAGCGCTTTGTAATAGAAAGAAAGCGCTTCGACAGATCGGGGGTATATGCATATACCCAAAGGGCTATGGCCTATAATTCTAATAAAATAGAAGGAAGCACACTGACACCGGAACAGACTGCGTCATTATTTGATAACGGAACATTACCTCAGAATGACAACTACTATAGGGCGAAGGACGTAGAGGAAATGAATGGTCATTTTTTGATGTTCAACTGTATGCTGGACACATTGAATGAAGATTTAACAGAAGAACTTATCAAGCGTTTTCATTATGAGTTAAAGTCCGGAGTATTTGAAGATAGGGCAAATGGATATGCGATTGGTGCATATAAAGAAAGACCTAACATGATTGGAATGAACAAAACCGCACTTCCTAAGGAGGTTGCAGGCGAAATGGGTAAATTATTGGATTGGTATGAAAAGCAGGAAAAGAATCTAAATACTTTGGCGGAATTTCATGCAAGATATGAGATGATTCACCCTTTTCAGGATGGAAATGGCAGAACCGGTAGAATGATTCTATTTAGGGAATGTCTTAAACATGAAGGAATAAATCCGTTTATCATTTTGGATGTCAATAGAGAAAAGTATATTGAAGGTTTGAAAGAATATCGGGATAATCAAAATACCGACAAACTGGTATCGCTAATGAGGCAGGAAATAGACGATTATTATATTCAATGCAAATATTTTTTGAATTAATAGTTGCAGATGATTATCTGAGTTGGAGTGTGTGATATGCATTTTGTTGATGCGAAAGGAATACTTACCGGAAACGGTGGACATTATGGAATGAATATATACCGGGGATGCTCTCACGGGTGTATTTATTGTGATAGCAGAAGCAGGTGCTATCAGTTTACACACCCTTTTGAGGATATTGAGGTAAAGCAGAATGCACCCCAACTTTTGGAAGCTGCACTGCGGTCAAAAAGAAAGAAATGTATGATAGGGACGGGAGCTATGTCTGACCCTTATATGCATTGTGAAGAAAAACTGGGGCTGACAAGGAAATGTCTTGAGATTATATCCCGGTATGGATTTGGCGTGGCAGTTCAGACCAAATCAGACCGGATTCTTCGTGATATGGATTTGCTGGATGAAATCAATCAGAAAACCAAGTGCGTGGTGCAGATGACTCTTACGACTTTTGATGATGAACTATGCCGGATTATAGAGCCTAATGTCTGTAATACAAAAAGACGGATTGAGGTTCTTGGGGAAATGCAGAAGAGAGGGATTCCCACTTTGGTATGGCTGTCGCCGATTCTGCCTTTTATAAATGATACGGAGGAAAATATCAGGGCAATCCTGGAAGAATGTGTCCGGGTGGGTGTTAAGGGTATTATGTGTTTTGGCATGGGACTGACACTCCGGGACGGAGACAGGGAATACTATTATGCTGCTTTGGATAAGCATTTTCCGGGGATGAAGCAAAAGTACATACAACGATACGGAAATGCTTATGAATTGCCAAGTCCCAAATCAAAGGAGCTTATGTCAATATTTGTGAATGTTTGCAGGGAGCACGAAATACTCTGTACACCGGATGAGTGCTTTGGGTATATGAGTGAGTTTCCGGAGAAATATGAGCAAATGAGCATATTTGATATTTATGGAAAAACTCTTACGAACAAGGCCAACTGCTTATTGTATAGGGATGGTGATTAAAATGGACAATCTTAATTCTGAATTTTTTGAAAATTATATAAGAATAGAAAAATTCTGCAGAGATGCATATGGTGAAAAAGGAGTTTCTGAATATTTGGAAGAAATGGAGAGAGTTGGTATAAACAACAGCGCTTTCTATAAAGAACTTAAGTATAAAAGGTGGATTAGAAATCAGTTGGCGCATACGCCTGGTGCGATGAATTCACATATTTGTACGCAAGAAGATGTTCAATGGACTGAGGATTTTTATCAAAAGCTGATGAAAGCAGAAGATCCACTTGCTTTAGCTTTAAATAGGAAGTCGGCTCAGGAAAATACATATTTAGCTGACGTATATAAAAGTTTTCATCGTGTGCAGGTAGAAGAAAATAAAGGCAGAGGTATGTTTATATTTATGTGCATATGTTTTTTGATTACGCTGGCTGCTTTAGTATTTATATTTCGCAATTTATAAGATAAAATAAAACCATAAGAAAGATTTGTGATAGAATCTTCCTTATGGTTTTTGTTTTGTTAATCCAATTTATACATATCGCCAAGTATGTATTTACACAATTTCTTACAGTAGGCAACTGAGAAGTTACTTACGCCATGGGTAGATATACCAAGCTGTGCCGCACCGCACTGGCACCAGCTGCCGCAAGGGGCTGCATGGTCTGAGTTAAGAATGTTCTTTGCAAGAAGGGCGTCTGTGTAATCTGAAAGCTTGTAGGTTGTAAATGTGTTATCAGTTGTACGATGATTGATTAACGGCTCAATTTCATAGGTCTTGATGTAAGCTTGGTCGCCTTCTTTTACAAGAGTGACCTGTGCCATACCACCTAAAACACGTGGAATGTAGTTCTGGCTTGAAACAAAGTTGCCCAGTGAATAGTAGACTACCATTTCGTGACCGCTTGGTGATGTGAGCTTTTCAACATTCTCAAGAACGTGTGGATGTGTGCCGAGAACCAGGTCAACTTCTTCCTCAAGGAAAATGGAGGTCCATTTCTTCTGGAATTCGTCAGGCCTGTATACATATTCGGTACCCCAGTGTGGGCACACAATTACCATATCAGCCAGTGTGTGAGCTTTTCTGATGTCATTTCTTACACGGGCCTCATCGTTAAAGGTGTTGACGATGTATGGGGCACTGGCAGGAATGGCAATTCCGTTGGTGCCGTAAGTATAATTTAAAATTGCAACTTTGAAGCCATCCTTTTCATAGACATAGATTTTTTCAGCATCTTCAGCCGTTGCATTGACGCCTAAAACCGCAACTTCAGGATGCTTGGTTTTCCAATAATTAAGTGTGGCGGTTGCACCTGCAAGTCCTTTATCCAGAAAATGGTTGGATGCGTGAAGGACAACATTAAATCCGGCTTTAACCATTGAATCACCTATTTCCTGAGGACTGTTAAAACAAGGATATCCGGAAAGACCAAGTTCTTTGCCACCCAGAGGGGTTTCCTGATTGACAATGCTGATGTCGGCTTCCTTTATCTCAGGAAGAATGTTGGCAAAAAAGTGGTCATAGTTGGAAGGATTGCCGCTTGCATCAAAACCGCTCTTAAAAACACCCGGATGTATGAGCATATCGCCAATCATCATCACCTTGATTTCAACGGGGGCTTTGGTGGTTGGCTCCTGGGTGGTTGCCTCAGTGGTTGGCTGTGTGGCAACAGTTGCATCAACCGGCTTTTTTTCATCTGAATTGCCGCAGGCCGTAAACAAACTGGCTACAAGCATTAATTGCAACAAAAAGCACAATGCGCGGCGAGATATTTTTTTCATATACTTCATATACTGCTCCTTAGTATTAATTTATTAAATTATTCTATAATTATAACTAAATAACCCAATGTTATCAAGTCCTTTTGAGAAAATTCGTTGACGGAGAAGTAAGGTTGCTTTATAATAAAATGGATTAAAGTGGGGCGTATGCCACACGATATGCGAATGTTCGTCAGGATTGTGGGAGTACGAAGTACGAAACAATCCGTTTAATCCTACTTAAAGGTGTCACCTTAATTAAAATAAGTAGTGTGGGCACTGCCCGGAATGGAGGTTTACTATGGCTAGATATACCAAGGAAGATATTGTTAGAATAGTTGAAGAGGAAGATGTTGAATTTATTCGACTTCAGTTTACTGATATTTTTGGAACATTAAAAAATATGGCTGTCACGTCAAGCCAGCTTATGAAGGTTCTCAACAACCAGGTGGTTTTTGACGGTTCGGCAGTTGAGTGCTTTACAAGAACCCATGAGTCGGAGATGTACCTGTATCCTGATTTGGATACCTTTGAAATTTTTCCGTGGAGACCACAGAACGGCAAGGTGGCAAGATTTATCTGTGATATCTATACTGCCGATGGTAAGCCATATGAGTCAGACTGCCGCAATGTTTTGAAGAAGGTTATTAAGGAAGGCGTTGATATGGGCTATATGTTTGAGGTAGGCCCGGAGTGTGAATTTTTCCTTTTTCATACAGATGATGAGGGATATCCTACTACGTTTACCCATGAAAATGCAGGTTATTTTGATATAGGACCAAATGATATGGGAGAAGATTTAAGACGTGACATTGTACTTACCCTTGAACAGATGGGTTTTGAAGTTGAGTCTTCCCACCATGAAAGTGCACCGGGACAGCACGAGATTGATTTCAAGTATGATGAGGCATTGATTACAGCTGATAATCTTATGACGTTTAAGGTGGCGGTTAAGACTGTTGCAAGACGCCATGGGCTCCATGCCACATTTATGCCAAAGCCTATTGAAGGCGTAAATGGTTCCGGCATGCACCTTAATTTTGCATTAAGAGATTTGCAGAATGGTAAAAAT
>JBJENU010000103.1:0-2919 GCA_051880355.1 Lachnospiraceae bacterium
TCATAAGCAAGAATATACAAATTTCCCTCATAATATTTAATAGAGTTTAAAATTACATTTTCTCCTAAATACGCATTGCAATCGCTAAACATATTATATTGAGTTTTATCATTATCTAAATCCATATGCTTACAGTCCGGCTTACTACACAAAAATGTTTCATTACCAGGATTATCCTTACTCATATATGTTATATACGAACCATTAAAAGTTTCTCTTAACATATAATATCCATTTTCGCATTCAACTATATCTGACATAGTATTAAAAAATGAATTTTCTGCACACTCAGTACTGACTTCTCCCTTTATTTCTTGTCCTTTATTTCCACACCCTACTAAAAACACAAGAACTAAGATACCAAAATAATGTGCTAAATGTTTCATTAATAAGTTCCTCTCTTTCTTAAAATATTAAATATTCTTATATTAAATTTTATAATATCTATTATGGTGCATAATCCGTTGATATTGTTCCTTCTCTGGTTAATACTCTTAAATATGTTCCATCATCACTAACAACTTTAAATGTACATTCTATTCTATTTATGACATTAAGACATTTTATGGTTATCTGACGATATGTGTCATCATCAAAACTACCGTTAAATGACTGGTAATAATTAACGCCAGCTATAGCATATCTTGCCTTTCCATTCATCTGAGCATATACATTGTCACTTGCATCAACCTCGGCATATCCTACATAATCATTCACTCCCTGACCATAATCCTGATATCCTACTTCAACGGTACCACTCACACTTCCAGCAGAAAATTGTTTGCAATTTGCCTGCCATTCTGCAAACGTAACAACCCAAATTGCCATCATAGTTGTGAGTAATGACACCAAAGCAACAATTGTTTTTTTCCAGTCTTCATAATTTTTGCACCTTCATATATATTTTTGTAATATATACTTTCCTTTCTTTATATTTTATATAAATATAACACACATATATTATATTGTCAATGTTAGTATTTAGTTTTATATACTATATTTCTGATAATTCTTCTAGAATTTATAATTGTATTTAAACATAAAAATACCGTTCCAAAGATTATGAGCCATTTCTCCATCTCTTAGGAACGGTATATTTTTATTTATCCTTAAACCATCTTAATGACTTTCTTAGGACACTTTTCTGCACATTTGCCACAGCCGGTACACTTGTCATAATCAATATGAGCAAGGTTGTTTTCAACTGTGATTGCACCATATTCACACTGCTTTGTACAGAGCATACATCCTATACAGCCGGTTGAACAGACAGGCATAACATCTTTGCCCTTATCTTTTGATGAACACGAAACAGCCAGCTTGCTGTCATATGGCTTAAGCTCGATTAATTGTCTTGGACAGGTGGCAACACACTTACCACAAGCCTTACATTTCTCTTTATCAACTACTGCAATACCATCAATAATGTGGATTGCATCAAACTCACAGGCATTAACACATGAGCCCATACCCATACAGCCATATGTGCAGGCCTTTGGACCACCGTTAGGAGCAAAGCTTGCTGCCTGACAGGAAGTAACACCTGTGTACTCATAATTATTTTTAGCCTTCTCGCATGTACCCGCACATTTTACAAATGCTGTCATGCGTTTTGAATCGCCAACTTCTGCACCCATAATTGCTGCAATCTTCTCAGCAACAGGTCCGCCGCCCACAGGACATGCATTAACAGGTGCCTGACCTGCTGCAATTGCTTTTGCCAGGGCGTCACATCCTGCAAAACCACAACCGCCACAGTTGTTACCCGGAAGTTCTGCTCTTACGTCAATTTCCTTCTGGTCAACCTCAACTGCAAGCTTGCTTCCTGCAACACCAAGGAGAAGGCCAATAAGGATGCCTGCACCGCCTACAACGGCAACGGCAACTAAAATTCCAACTACATCCATTTTATCTACCTCCTGCCTACTAAATCAAACCGGAAAAGCCAAAGAATGCTATTGCCATAAGTCCTGCTGTAAGAAGAACAATCGGCATACCCTTAAAGCTTTCAGGAATATCATTAAATTCAATTCTCTCACGAATACCGGCAAGAATTACGATGGCAATTGTAAAGCCTACAGCTGTACCGAGACCGTTGACAACCGACTCGATAAAGTTGTATTCATAAGATACGTTGTTGAGTGCAACACCAAGTACTGCACAGTTAGTTGTAATCAAAGGAAGATATACACCAAGAGATTCATACAGGCTTGGCATCTTCTTCTTGAGGAACATTTCCACAAACTGAACCAATGCGGCGATTACCAGAATAAATACGATTGTATTCAGGTACTCAAGACCGGTTGGAACCAGAATAAACTGATAAATTAAATTGGCACATGCAGATGAAATTGTAATAACGAAAATAACCGCTGCGCCCATACCGCCGGCAGTCTCAACTCGCTTAGAAACGCCGAGGAACGGACATAAGCCAAGGAACTGGCTGAGTACTACGTTATTAACTAAAGCCGCACCAATTGCGATTAAAATTAATTCCATATTCTAATTTCCTCCTACTTTTCTGTTGATGAAGCTTCTGCTGATACTGTTTTTCCACCACAGGTCTTGCTTGAGCAGTTCATACAATCCATCTTAGAGCAGCCTGCTTCAAGTGGAGCGTCAAGCTTTTTGTGATTGATCAAACGGTTACGGAATGCGATAAGCATTGCAAGCACGAAGAAGGCACCGGGTGCAAGTACCATAATACTTACAGGCGGCATAAATTCTTCAGTGTAAACTGTAAGGCCGAAGAATGTTCCTGCACCGATAAGTTCACGGAATGCACCAAGAATTGTGATTGCAAATGTGAAACCAAGACCCATACCAATACCATCAAAAATTGAAGGTACAACCGGGTTCTTTGATGCATAGCTCTCAGCACGTCCAAGAATAATACAGTTAACAACGATAAGCGGAATA
>JBJENU010000104.1:0-2879 GCA_051880355.1 Lachnospiraceae bacterium
AGGCTTGCAAATGCTGTTGGGGAATTTGCAGAGTTTGTAAATAAATACAGGATACCTGTTACATATTCAAGATTAGGTCATGATTTGATTGAGACAGATAATGATTTATCAATTGGAATGGTGGGAATGTTAGGTGCTTCCCGGGCAGGAAATTTTGCTATTCAGAATTCGGATTTAATTTTGTGTATAGGCTGCAGATTAAGTATTGATACAACAGGTTATGAATATGAAAAGTTTGCAAGAGCAGCCAAGATAGTAGTTATCGATATTGATGAAGTTGAACACATGAAAGAAACAGTTAAGATAGACTATTTCTTTAAGACAGATGCAAAAATTTTCATCAATAAGATGCTTGAAGAGGTGCAGAAACTTGATATAGATGAGTGGCGTCAAAAATGTCTTCACTGGAAAGAAATCTTTCCAACTTGCTTAGAGGAATATGGAAAGAGTGAAAAAATAAATATGTATTATTTTACACAGGAACTCTCTAAGGTTCTTCCGGAAAAAGCTACTGTTGTAAGCGATGCCGGTAATACTTTCTTTACAGTTTCACCTGTCATCAGGCTGAAGGAAGGTCAAAGGTCAATTACATCAGGCTGCCAGGCTGAGATGGGATATGCACTTCCAGCAGCCATTGGTATTTCTTTTGCAAGTGAAAATGTGGTAGTCGCTGTTAATGGCGATGGCTCAGTTATGATGAATCTGCAGGAACTTGAGACGTTGAAATATACAGACAGAAATGTTAAAGTGTTTATTATGAACAACAATGGATATTCATCAATTCGACATTTGCAGAATAACGCTTTCAGAGGCAGGCAGATTGGATGTGATCCTACAAGCGGAATCAGCTTTACTAATTTTGAATTGCTTGCGAAGGCATTTGGCATAGATTATTTGAAGGTTGAAGGCTCGGATAATCTTGCTGAAAAATTGAGTAAAGTGTTTGAAAATAATAAGCCGTTAATCTGTGAGGTTATGTGCGTTGAGGAGCAGCCTTTTATTGGAGTTGCAGGTGCAATCAACAGTAAAAAGAGGTATGTCAACAGACCATTGGAGGATCAGGCACCTTGGATAGACAGGGAAGTATTCTTAAAAGAAATGATAATAGAACCAATTGACCAGTAAAAAACGGAGGATTAGATATGTCAAATTTAGAAAAATACAACAAAGCATTTATGGATTCATTAGAATTGACCGAAGACCAGCTTCCAGGGCTTGAATATCAGAATATTGATGCATGGGATTCAGTTGGACATATGGGACTGATTGCTGCTCTTGAGGAAGCTTTTGGAATTATGATGGATACGGATGACATCATTGATTTAAGCTCTTACGAAAAGGGAAAAGAAATTATAGCAAAGTATGATATTGAGTTATAATATTTGAGGTGTGTATGCAGTTAGTGTGCTTTACTCATGCAGGAGGTAAGTCGGATTTTTACGAAGAACTGCAGGAAAATCTTGGCGGGGACATTAAGGTGATTGCACTTGATTATCCGGGACACGGAAAAAGAAGGAATGAAAAACTTCTGAATGATATGGATGAGCTGTGCGAAGATATGTTTGAACAATTGCACAGCGTCTGCAATTTTGAAGAACCTTATGGGATTTTTGGCTACAGTATGGGCTGTATCGTTAGTCTGTGTTTATATGATATAATCTGCAAAAATGGATTGAATCTGCCACAACATATTTTTCTTGCGGCACATTTTCCACATACCAATAAATTGTACTTGAAATTTAACGATTCAGCTTACGAAGGTGAATTGAAAAATCACATAGGCAAATTCGGAGGGATTCCGGAAAAACTGCTAAATAATTCAGCTTTTTGGAGAATGTATCTTCCAATGTACCGTGATGATTTTTATGCCATTGGAACATATGATTTTGAAAAGCGTAAACCTGTGATTGACATACCTGCAACCATTTTTTATTCAGAAAGTGATACGCCATATCAGGATATGAAAGAATGGCAGAGGTTTTTGATTGCAGGAACACAGTATGTCCGCTTTGAAGGAAATCATTTTTTTATGAATGAACACTGCGAAGAAATATCTGAGATAATAAGAAGAAAGCTGTTGTAATTAACGGAGGTAGTGAATGCATTTATTTGAAAAAATCAAAAATGGTGGCGTTTATATCATTGCTGAGATGTCGGCGAATCATGCCGGCAGGCTTGAGAATGCTTACAGAATAATTGAAGAGGCGGCAAAGGCCGGTGCTGATTGTGTCAAAATCCAGACATATACTGCAGATTCCCTTACGCTTGACTGCCGTGATGATGCATATACAATTAAGGGCGGTCTGTGGGATGGCTATAATTTTTATAAGCTTTATCAGGAGGCTTTGACACCTCTTGATTGGCAGGATAAGTTAAAGGCAAAGTGCAAAGAGGTGGGGGTTGATTTTTTGTCAACGCCATTTTCTAAAAAAGATGTTGATTTTCTTGAAAACCTTGATGTTGAATTCTATAAAATTGCATCCTTTGAGCTGGTGGATATTCCGCTTGTGGAGTATGTTGCAAGTAAGGGTAAGCCTATTGTGATGTCTGTTGGAATGGGAAGCGAGGAGGAAATCACAGAAGCACTGGCTGCCTGCAGGAAATATGGCAATGAGGATGTGGTGCTTCTTAAGTGCTGCAGTCAGTATCCTGCAAAGTATGAAGATATGAATATTGCGGCAATTCCTCTTTTAAAAGAAAAGTTTGGAAAAATTGTTGGTCTGTCGGACCATTCTTTTGGCTCACTTGCACCGGTTGTTGCTGTTTCCATGGGAGCTAAGGTAATTGAAAAACATGTGAAGCTGGATGACGGCGAAGAAAGTCTAAAAAGCACAGAAGAGAGTTTACTTTCTTCTGTGCTTTTTCTCGCTTGCCGCCTA
>JBJENU010000105.1:0-2879 GCA_051880355.1 Lachnospiraceae bacterium
ACAGGCATTAAGGTAAGCAGAATTGCATCAGGTGTGCCTGTTGGCGGCGATTTGGAAAATATTGATGAGGTTACTCTTTTAAGAGCTTTGCAGGGAAGAGTAGAACTGTAGGGAGAAAAATAATTTATGAAAAAGTATTTGGATTCTGACAAATTCTGGTGGTTGATGCTGGCAATTCTTATAATTGTACAGGCAACGGTTACTGCCATTATGTTTGCAAATCTGAAAACAGACTACCATTCTGATGAAATCTGGAATTATGGTTTCGCCAATAGTTCAGATGGTATGCATATCTACAAAGATAAGGAAAAAAATTTGAGATATGACCAGGAGTGGGTTGATGCACAGGTTTTGAAGGACTACATAACAGTGTCTGAAGATGAGATATTTGATTATGCTTCAGCATATGATAATGCGTCACATGACTTAAATCCATTTTTAGGTTACTTTTTTCTGCACTTCATATGTTCACTTTTCCCGGGTGTGTGGTCGCCCTGGTTTGGATTCGCCCTTAATATAATTTGCTTTGCAATTACCCAGATATTCCTGTTTAAGCTGGTAAAATGTTCAACTAAAAGTAATGTTTTTGCCTTTATTGCCTGCTTTTTCCTTGGCTTTTCATCAGGAATGAGGGATGTTACGGTGTTTTTAAGAATTTATGCACCGGCAGTTACATTTACCACAATGATGGCATATTATATGGCAGTGATTTTTCAGAAGCGTGATGAACAAGTTAAAAAGTCGGTTTATGTTAAACTGCTGCTTTCAACGTTGGGCGGATGCCTTACATTACATACTTTTTTGATTGTGGCTTTTGCAATGACAGCACTTTATTGTCTGTATTACCTGTTTACCGGAAGATTTAAGAAATTTTTCGCATTGGGATTTTTAATGGCCGGGGCAGTTGGGCTAAGTATGATTGTGTTCCCAAGTACTTATATGCATCTTTTTGGCGACAAACAGGTGGATACAGTGGCTGTCGGAGCGTTGGAGTTTGGATTACAGTTTAGGGCGTATTTTGTATATTTAACCACTGATTTCTTTGGAATCCACACCAGCGCATGGCATACCATGACCGGCACTTATATAATGTATGCTGTTTTGCTGTTATTGTTTTTACTTATACCTGTATGTTTTATTCTGCGCAACGAAACATATTTTAAAAATTTTGTAAAGAAGCTGAAAGACGGAATAATTTCTCTGTGGCACAAGAAAAACAATTTTCCGTTCGATATAATTGTAATGACGGGAGCATTGTTGCTTTTGTTTGTAATCTGTGGTCTGAGGACTTCCGTGTATTTCATGGGAAGATTTTCCAGCAGATATATTTTTATAATATATCCTATTTTTGTGGCGATTCTGGCTGAAGCCCTGTATCATATTCTGAAGCTTATTTTCAAAGAAAAAAATAGGTGGCCGGTTATTATTGTCAGCGTCCTGGCTTTGACTTTTACAATTTTAAATAACGCACTCAGCAATAGAACCTTTTTCATAGAAAGTTCTCAGAGCGGCTTAAAAATAACTGAAATTGAAGATAATGCCAATGTTATTGTTGTCATGGATGATATTGTGAGAATGACAAGTATTTGTGCAAAACTTAACCATGTTGATAATTATTATTATGTAACTTATGATACGGCTCTTGAAAATAATTATGAGATGACTGATAATATGGATAAGGACGCACCATTATATCTGCTTGTTGATGAGGAAAAGATGGTAGTTTTGTCAGACCTGAAATTTGAGACAGAGCTGGATGAGGAAAATTTCTGGAATATGTATAATAACAAGATGTATTATGACAAAGAAAAATATCTTGAGTATTTTGAAGCTTTACCTATGGTAAGTAAGGTAGAGTATGTGGGCTTTGATGTTATGTTCGGTCGTGGAATCAGTATTTACAGACTGAATTGACACCCGGTAATATTACCGTAAAAAATTGTATGAAATGAGGATAAAAGAATGAGAAATTACGCAACTCAGATGGAAGCTGCAAGAAAAGGCATTGTTACTGAAGAACTTAAAAAGGTTGCAGCCAAGGAACAGATGACAGTTGAGGAGCTTATGCCCCTTGTGGCAAGCGGTAAGGTGGTTATCTGTGCCAATAAGAATCATAAGTGCATTGACCCTGAAGGAATAGGCTCAATGCTGCGTACTAAAATAAATGTCAACCTTGGTGTGTCAAGAGACTGCAAGGATTATGATATCGAGATGCAGAAAGTTATGGAAGCAGTTAAAATGGGTGCCCATGCAATTATGGATTTGTCTTCTCACGGAGATACCATTCCATTCAGGTGCAAGCTTACTTCGGAATGTCCTGCCATGATTGGAACAGTTCCCGTATATGATTCCGTAATTCATTATCAGAGAGACCTTGCGACACTGACAGCAAAGGATTTTATTGATGTTGTAAGGCTTCATGCTGAAAATGGTGTTGATTTTGTTACACTGCATTGCGGTATTACCCGTAAGACAATTGATCAGATTAAAAATCACAAGAGAAAAATGAATATTGTTTCCCGTGGCGGTTCCCTTGTTTTTGCGTGGATGACAATGACAGGTAACGAAAATCCGTTTTATGAATATTATGATGAAATTCTTGATATATGCAGAGAGTATGATGTTACAATTTCTCTTGGTGATGCCTGCAGACCGGGTTGTCTGGCAGATGCCTCTGATGTATGTCAGATTGAAGAGCTGGTAAGACTTGGCGAGCTTACTAAGAGAGCCTGGGAAAAGGATGTACAGGTAATGGTTGAAGGACCGGGACATATGCCGATGGACCAGATTGCTGCCAATATGAAGATTCAGCAGACCATCTGTATGGGAGCTCCGTTCTATGTACTTGGACCACTTGTTACAGATATTGCTCCGGGCTA
>JBJENU010000106.1:0-2870 GCA_051880355.1 Lachnospiraceae bacterium
GTTGAGGGCGACATATACAAGTACGAGATTAAGTGCAAAAACAGTATGGTTATGTTGAAAGCCGACCCATACGGCAATTATATGGAGGTACGTCCTGGTACAGCATCAGTTGTATATGACCTTGATGGCTTTAAATGGGATGATAATGAGTGGGTTAAGCAGTTTAAGGCACAAGACCACGATAAAGTTCCTATGTCAATATATGAGCTTCACCTTGGCTCTTTTAAAAAAGATGGCGAAGGATTCCTTAATTACAGGCAGCTTGCAAGGGAGGTTATTGATTACGTAAAAGATATGGGCTATACCCATGTGGAACTTATGCCTATTTTAGAGCATCCTCTGGATGCTTCCTGGGGTTATCAGGTAATGGGTTATTATGCACCTACAAGCAGATATGGTTCTCCAAAGGACTTTATGTTTTTTGTAAATGCTCTTCACGATGCGGGAATCGGAGTGATTCTTGACTGGGTTCCTGCTCATTTTCCAAGAGATATTTCAGGACTTGCAGGCTTTGACGGAACCTGCCTTTACGAGCATTATGACCCAAGACAGGGCTCGCATCCTGACTGGGGTACGCTTATTTTTAATTACGGAAGACCTCAGGTGTCTAACTTCCTTATTGCCAACGCACTTTACTGGGCAAAGTATTACCATATTGACGGTATCAGAACTGATGCGGTGGCTTCAATGCTTTATCTTGATTATGGAAAGCAGCCGGGACAGTGGGTTCCTAATATTTACGGCGGCAAAGAGAATCTTGAGTCCATTGAGATGCTCAAGCATATGAATTCAATTTTCAAAAAGCAGGGTTTGCACACTATGCTTATTGCTGAGGAATCAACAGCATGGCCAAAGGTAACCGGCAAGGTTAATGAGGACGGTCTGGGCTTTGACTATAAGTGGAATATGGGATGGATGAATGATTTCATTAACTTTATGAAATGGGACCCGATTTACCGCAAGTCACATTATGGTGAGCTGACTTTCAGTATGCTTTACAATTACAGTGAAAAGTTTATTCTTGTACTTTCACATGATGAGGTTGTCCACGGCAAAGGCTCCATGATTGCAAAAATGCCTGGAGATACACATGAATTGAAGTTTGCTAATCTGCGTGTTGCCTATGGATATATGTTTACCCATCCGGGCAAGAAGCTGCTTTTTATGGGTCAGGATTTTGCCCAGTTTGATGAGTGGAATGAGAACGAGGAAATACAGTGGAACCTTTTGCAGTATGACGAGCACAGGCATATGAAGGAATATGTGGCTGCCCTTAACAGACTTTACACAAGTGAGAAAGCCCTTTATGAGCTGGATTACGACACAGAAGGCTTTGAGTGGATTAACTGTTCGTCGGCAGATGAGACAATTCTGGTATTTTTAAGGAAATCAAAGGACGGAAGCGTATTGCTTGTTACAGCTAACTTTACGCCTGTTGTCCGCAACAAATATAAAGTCGGAGTTCCTTTTGCCGGCAAGTACAAGGAAATCTTTAACAGCGATGATGTAAAATTTGGCGGTGAAGGAAATACTAATCCACGTGTTAAAACCTCAGATGAATCAGAGTGCGACGGACGTGATAATTCAATAAGGCTTACTGTTCCGCCACTGGGAATTTCAGTTATGCGTTATATTCCATACACAGAGGAAGAGCTTAAGGCCATAGAGGACGCTAAGAAGGCAAAGCTGGAAAAGGCACGTAAGGCAGCGGCAGCCAAGGCAAAAGCAAAGGAAGTGGCAGCGGCTAAAAAGGCCAAGGCAAAGGAATCAGCTCAAAAAACTGCCAAGACAGCCACAGAGAAAAAGACAGATACCAATACTAAGTCAAAGGTGGCAGTTAAAAGTAAATTAAAGATTCTTAACAAGGAGTAAAAATGTTTTTAACAAGTACAGATACAATAGACACATTGAGTAATATTTTTTCAAATCAGTCAGGCTTTGAAAAAATGTTGGATGATTTCTTTCCGAAAGCCGTAGGATTTTTAATCGGGGTCGTGGTTGCCATTATCATATGGATAGTAGGCAAAAAGCTTATCGGATTTTCAGTAAAGGTTATCGAGAGAGCTTTTGAGAGGGCCCATATTGATGAGGGTATTTCCAAATTCCTTATCTCCATTGCCAGATTTTCGGCATATTGTATACTGGCGCTGATTGTTATCAGTACAGTTGGAATAGAGACAAGTTCAATTATAGGAATCATCAGTTCCCTCACCCTGGCAGTAGGTCTTTCTTTTCAGGGAAGCTTATCTAATATTGCCGGCGGCGTACTTATAATTATATTTAAGCCATTTACTGTTGGCGATTACATTATTTCCTCAGGTGCAGAGGGAACTGTTGAGGCTATTGATATTCTCTACACTAAGATTCATACCATCGACAATAAGCTTATAACTGCACCTAATGGCACACTGGCCAACTCTGTTGTTGTCAATGTAGGCAAGGAAAAATTGCGCCGTCTTGACATTCCTATGGGAATAAGCTATGAATCTGACATTAAAAAGGCAAAGGATGTACTTTTGTCAATAGTAAATGAGAGCTCTTATGTTATGAAAGATCAGGATATCCGCGTGATTGTAACAGAGCTTGCAGCAAGCAGCGTTAACCTTGAGGTCAGAGTCTGGGTTAAAACTGAGGATTACTGGAATGCAAAATTTTATTTATTAGAGAAGTTTAAGACGGTATTTGATGAGAGGGGAATTACAATTCCTTTCAATCAGCTTGATGTCCACATAAAAGAACAGTAGTATTTTAGAGAGAGTCCGGATTGGATTCTCTCTTTTTTTATTTATAAGACTCAGGTGTCAAAACCCTTGGAGTTGGATTAAACGGATTGTTTCGAACTTCGTACTCCCACAATCCTAACAAACATT
>JBJENU010000107.1:0-13090 GCA_051880355.1 Lachnospiraceae bacterium
AAGTGGTTGGATTTATTGGGTTAAAAAAAGATTTGGTTGAACCATATATGATTTTAGATATGATGCAAGTATCAGCTACCTGTAGAGGAAAGGGGGTTGGAAGGAAACTGTTTGATGTAGGGAAGGAAGAAGCTCGAAAGGCTGGGGCAGAGGCTTTGTATATTTCTGCATGCTCATCTGAGGAAACTATTGCCTTTTATAAAGCTATGGGAGCCGAACTGACAGATTGTCCAATAAAAGAGATTGCAGAAGATGAACCATATGATTTGCAGATGGTTTGCTATGTTTAAATACGATAGTTATTCTACACAGAGAATTTTTACAAGGGTAAATATTATCAGGAGGAGAGAGAAAAATGGCATCAAAGAAAGAATATCTCAATTTTGTTTTGGAACAATTATCTGAATTAGAAGGAATTTCATATCGGGCGATGATGGGTGAGTACCTGCTTTATTATAACGACAAGTTATTTGGTGGAATCTATGATGACAGGTTTCTGGTGAAAGTAACGGCATCAAGCTTGGAACTTCTTCCGGATGCACCTCAGGAAATGCCTTATGATGGAGCTAAACCAATGCTCTTAGTAACCGAAATAGAGAATAAGAATTGCCTGAAAGAACTAATTATGGCTATGTATGAAGAACTTTCAAAGAAAAAGATTATTTTGAAATTAAAAGATAAGGATGACAAAAAGGCATATGAGTATTCAAAAATACTTGGAGCCGAGTCGGCTGAATCTGACAGGTATCTTCATATGCTTCCGGAATTCGCTGATATGCTTGACGATAAAAGTTCCTATGTGAGAACCAGGGGATTCATTTTGATTTGTAATCAGGCGAGATGGGCAAAGGATGGTCAAATAGCAGACATTTTTGATAAAATGAGCACCTTGCTTTATGATTCGAAACCCACTGTTGTAAGACAGTGTCTTTTAGCATTGCATGAGGTGGCATTGTATAGGCCGGAGATGTCTGAAATGATTATTGATGCTGTTGATAAGATAGACGTTTCGAAATATAAGGACAGTATGTCACCGCTTATTGAAAAAGATATTAATGAACTGATGAAAGTGTTGAGCTAATATAGAATATAGACACTTGAAGAATGTCAGGAGGGAATGTTAAATGGAATTTATTCGGGTTACATCGAAAAAATCCTGGCTGGCGGAAAGATTTGATGAAGGCTTGGTTTTCTTAAAAAGCGTAGAACGAGGCAAGTGTTTTATCGAATATATTCCTGCAGAGTATGCGTGGAATCCAATTGATGCCGAAGGATGATAGTAAACAGAAGGGGAAGAAAGGGCTTTGAATCCTGACAAGGCAATATACCACAATGCGTACATTGTACCGGGATTTAGTGGTGGTGCAGTTTTAAATGAGCATATGGATGTGGCAGGAATCAGTATTGGAGGAGGCAGAGAAATAGAGAATGAATATAGAAAAAGCAGAAAGAAAAGATTTACAGAAAATTCTTGATTTACAATATCTGGCATACCAGAGTGAGGCGAAGCTTTTTAATAATATGGATATTCCGCCATTGAAGCAGACTCTGGAAGAGGTGTTTGATGAATATCAAAAAGGTATTATTTTAAAAGCGCTGGATGAAGAAGGAAAGATAATAGGTTCTGTCAGAGGTTATTTGGAAGATGGAACTGTTCATATTGGAAAATTGATGGTTCATCCGCAGGAGCAGGGAAAAGGAATCGGGACAAAACTGCTTGTGAGAATAGAGGAGGAGTTTCCTGATTGCAGGTATGAGCTTTTTACCAGTACAAAAAGTAAAAGAAATATAGAATTATATGAGAAGCTGGGCTACAAAGTTTTTGCGGAAAAGAAAATTACGGAGGAACTAAGGTTTGTATATTTGGAAAAAGATTCTTATGCCGCCGTAGGGGGCACATAAGCTTGCAAAGTAGGGGATTATGTAATATAATTTTAGTGCCGAATAGTTTAAATTGGAGATAAAAAGATATGCTGTACATAATGCGACATGGCAAAACAGAATGGAATTCCAGACATAAGCTACAGGGAAGGACAGATGTGCCTCTTAGTGATGAAGGAAGGCTTATGGCCGAAAATGCCGGAAGGGAATATAGAGACATACATTTTGATGTGTGCTATTGTTCACCCCTTGTCCGCGCCAGGGAAACGGCAGAGCTTGTACTTAAAAATCGTAATATTCCAATTATAACAGACGAAAGACTGATGGAAATGTGCTTTGGCATATACGAGGGAATAGAGAACTCATTTTCTATTCCGGATTGTCCTGTCAATGTTATTTTCAAAAGTCCGGAAAAATATGTTACCCCGGTTGAAGGGGCCGAAAGCTTTGAAGAGCTGTATTCAAGGACAGGGGAATTTCTTCAAGAGGTAATAAGGCCGTTGCTTGACCAGGGTAAGGATATTCTGATTGTGGGTCATGGCGCCATGAATTCCAGTATTGTGTGTCAGGTTAGAAATATCCCTATCGAAAAGTTTTGGAGTGCAGGGATTGATAACTGTAAATTAATGAGATTGGTGTAAATTTATTACTACATCATCCGATAATATATTAAAGGGTTAATTAGGCAAAAGGATTTGCCTGGATTTTTATTAGCACGGAGGCTACAGATATGAGGATTGGTAATAATGCAGCCGGCTTGCAGCAATATGTCAATGCCATGGCTAATCATAAAAATTTTGCTGACAGCCGCATTCAGAGTACTCAGAAGCGACAACTTCTTGCAGCACTTAATTCCACAACCGAGAAAAAAGAAGATTACTCAAGCAGAATAATCAATGAAAGTCTGCAGTATGCACAGTCGGTAAGTACTGCGCGGACAAATGCTAAAGATGCCAAGCTGCAGGCAAAAAAGGTAAGGTACAATTATAAATCCATTTCTACCCAGATTACACGTGCCAAGACTTCGGTGAGCGCCAAGCAGGTTGTAATCAAAGCAAAACGTCTGGTTGCACAGCTTAAGCGGCAAAGGGCAAGCGACGAGTATGATGAGGATGAGCTTCAGGCTGCAATTGACCATGCAAAAGCAATGGAGCGTGTTGCCAAAAAGAAGGTTAATCATCTCATAGAAGAGGAAATGGCTAATGCGGCAGGAGGCGTTTGCCTTGATGAGCAGGAGACCGATTTGGAAGAACCTGTGGAGGCTTACGAAGAGAACGTTGAAGAAAATGATGAAGAAAGCCTTGAGGCGATGGAAGAGCTCTATAACGATATGGAAACTGCTATGTCTGATATTCTTGAAGAGGATCTTATGGAGGAACTTCAGGACAGTGTGGGTGTGGTAGTACAAAAGGATATTGAGCCTGCCGACCTTGATATGCTGAAGCTGAAGCACCGGACCAAGGAGCAGAAGGAAATTGCCAGGGCTGATGCCAGATATCTTAAGGCGGTTTTTGATAAGCTGCAGGAAGTAAAAGAAAACGCAGTTACAGCACCGTCTGTGCAGAGTGGCGTACAAGCCGGCGGGATTGATATTTGTGTGTAGGCATAGTCTTGACGTCACAGCAATTATGATGTATTGTAGATAACAGAAAGTGATGGAGGACATATGTATGGCGAAGGCTAATGTAAAAAAAACGGCGGCAATTATGCTGGGATTTTTTGTTGCAATACTTTTCTGGGTATTCTGCATTACCTTTACAGTTACGGTAATAAGCGGTCAGAACCGGCAGATTGCTGATAATAATGTTAACCGTGAGACTGTTACCGTATACATTGAACCTGACAGCGGTGCATTATCAGGTATTGATAGTCAGGGTCAGCAGGAGCAGACCCAGGCTGACACTCAGAAGGAAACAACTAATCTGGATAAATATTATATGATTGATAAGGCAGGCAATTATGTAAAGGGTACACTGCCATATGGTGATAAGTAGATTAGGGCTACCTGGTATTGAACCGGGTAGCATTTTTGTTGTATAGGAAATTCGGCCGGACTTAAATCCTTTTTATGGCTGCAATTCTGGCATTTGACTTGGATATTATTATCTGCAATTCGTCATCATCAATGGAGAACAGTCTCTGGAGATATTTCTCATCAAATCCATAACAGAGCAGACTGCAAAAGACTTCCTGACGTCCATCGTAATATCCTGAATTATATGTTTGTGTCTCGTCATTCATAGCAAAACTCCTGAACAATAATAGTTTATAAAGGTAGTATACTATATTGATTATATAAAATCAATATTTTTTCGACAAAATATGACAAAATTCGACAAAAGATAAAAATTTGAGACAGAGATTGATTTTATAGATTTATTTTGTTATAATGAATTCTGTATAGGGAGGAGTTTATTCTAATGAATAAAATTGCCAGTTTTACGGTAAATCATCTTGATTTGCTTACAGGAATATATGTGTCGCGCAGGGATTATGTTGGTAATCAGGTTGTGACCACTTTTGATTTGAGATTTACAAGGCCTAATGTTGAACCGCCTATGGACACTGCAGGCATTCACACTATTGAACATCTGGGTGCTACATTTTTGCGCAATCATAAGGTTTGGGCTGACAGGACCATATATTTTGGACCTATGGGCTGCAGAACAGGTTTTTATGTTATTTTTAAAGGTGACTTAAGGTCGGAGGATATAGTGGGAGTTCTTGGAGAGATGGCTGATTTTGTCCTTGATTATGAAGGCGAGATTCCGGGATATTCGCCGAAGGATTGCGGTAATTACCTTGATAATAATCTGCAGCTTGCCAAGATATACATGAGGAAGTATAAGACGGAGGTTCTGGATAACCCTGTTTTGGAGAGGCTGAATTATCCTGTCTGATTATGGATTTAGGAGTTTATTGATGAAGAGAGCATATAAGAAGAGAAGGGCATACAAATATAATTACGCTGCACTTACAGCTATGCTTGCCGTACTTATAATGGTTGTTGTATGCATTGCAGGGATGGTAGTCATAATTAAGAGTGTTCAGGAAAAGACTGACACAGAGTCGAAGAATAATCCGGCAATGCAGGGCTCGTCTGAATATGATGGCAGTTCACAGAGTTCAACAGAGTTTGAGACTGTGACCAAGGAAGTGGCAACACCTGCGAAGCCGGATTACAGTTGCTTTGAGGGAGCGGCTTTCGTGGGAGATTCAAGAGTAGGAAGCATTTATCTCAGTGCAGGCGTTACACCGGCGAAGTTTTTTTATAAAGTAGGTTTACAGGTTCATAAGTTTACAACTGAAGTGGAAATTGTGGGCAATAATTCCGATAAGAGCCTTACCATAATTGATTTGTTAAGCAAACAGCATTATGACAAGATTTTTGTAGAAGTAGGCGTTAATCACCTTGGAATTACAGATGCTACGTTTATCAGCAGTTATACCGATGTTATTAATGCCATAAGGAATGTAAGGCCTGATGCAGAGATTTATATTATGTCAATAATTCCGGTGTCATCCCAGTATGAGGTTAAAAATCCCGGGGCTAATGATAATATTAAGAGGCTGAATGCAGATTGTGCCACAATTGCCAAGAACTGCGGAGTTAATTTCCTTAATCTTGCGCCGGTTTTTGGGGATGGTGATTCATTGCCGGAAGATTCGTATAACGCCAATACTGATGGTGCACACCTTAATAAGGATTATAATTTAAGAATTATGAATTATATCAAGAAAATTGTTTATAAGTTGGAGGATGAAACATAATGAAGAAGATAATGAAGAAAAGTTTATGCAGTATACTTGCACTGGTAATGATTCTGGCATGTGTTGCCTGTGGAGAGTCAAAGACTGATACCACTGACAAGCAGGTTGATGTTGCCGGTCTGGCAGCAGAGCTTAAGTCGGGTATCACATATGCAGATACACTTGATGAGCGAGACAAGGATTTTGCTGTTAACATTTTTGAATTGGGAGATAATGCGGCCCTTATTGTCAATCAGGTAACCTACTTTAACACAGGTGCTTCAGCAGAGGCTGTTTCTGTGGTTGAATGTAAGGATGGGACAGATGCAGCCAAGGTAAAGACAGCCTTTGAAGACTATGCTAAAAAACAGGCTGATGTATACAGAAGCTACAACCCTACAGAGGCGGACAAGCTTGACAAGGCTGTTGTTGAAATTGTTGGCGGAAAGTATGTTGCTTTCTGTGTTTCAGGTGACAGCAGCAAAGCCAGGGAGATTATTGAAAAATAACGGAGTTTTAAATGGTTTTTAGTAGTTTTGTGTTCCTGCTTCTTTTTCTGCCGGTGGTGCTGGTTATGTACTTCCTGTGTCCGAAAAAGGGCAGGAATTATGTATTATTGCTGGTGAGCCTGATTTTTTACGGATGGGGCGAGCCGGTATATGTTTTTCTGATGATTGCTTCCATAATTGTGGCATATTTTCTCGGCATATGGCTTGACAGGTCAATGACCCAAGGAAAGACCACCACTGCCAGAATTATTGTTGCAATAGCTGTTGTTGTATTTATGGGAACAATGGCAGTTTTTAAAATAGGGTATTCATTCTGGGGATGGGCACTGCCAATAGGTATTTCGTTCTTCTCTTTTCAGATTTTATCATATATTATTGATGTTTACCGTGGGACAACCAGTGTGCAGAAAAATCCGTTCTACCTGGGAACTTATGTGGCTCTCTTCCCACAGCTTATTGCAGGACCGATTGTAAGATACGAGACAATTGCGGCGGAGCTTGAGAACAGAAAAGAGACAGTTGACGATTTTGGGGCAGGCGTAAGCAGATTTGTAAACGGTCTTGCAAAAAAGGTCATTATCGCCAACAGCGTTGGATATATTTTTGCACAGATTCAGCAGCTGCCGGTTGAAGAGATTTCCACCGTAACGGCATGGATTAGTGCAATAGCCTACACCTTCCAGATTTATTTTGATTTTTCGGGATATTCTGATATGGCAATAGGCCTTGGAAGAATGTTTGGATTTAAGTTTCTTGAGAACTTTAAGTATCCATATGTGTCAAAAAGCATAACGGAATTCTGGAGAAACTGGCATATTTCCCTGAGCTCATGGTTTCGGGATTACGTGTACATTCCTTTAGGCGGCAACCGCTGCTCTAAAGTAAGACATATTTTTAATCTTTTTGTAGTCTGGGCACTGACTGGCTTGTGGCACGGCTTTGGCTGGAATTTCCTTGCCTGGGGCCTGTACTATTTTGTGCTTTTAATGATTGAAAAATTTTTCATTGGAAAAAAACTTGCCGGACTGCCAAAGATTTTCCAGCACATTTACACAATGTTTTTTGTTATTATGGGCTGGCTGCTTTTTTCAATCGAGGACTGGGGCAGGTTTGTAAGCCTGTTTAAGGCAATGTTTGGATTTGCAGGTGGCGGCTTTGCTGATACTACAGCAGTTTACTACCTTGTGAATTATGCAGGACTGCTCATTGTGGCGGCAATTGTTTCTACGCCGGTTTTAAGAAAAATTGGCAAGAGACTCCAGAAAAGAAGTCCTCTTTACAGGAATATACTTGTTCCTGTGGGAATATGGGTTATGCTTATTCTTTCAATGGCCTGTCTTGCAGGCGAAAGCTTTAATCCGTTTTTGTATTTTAGATTTTAATTGAATGGCAGGGTACATTTTATGAAACAGAAATTAACTGCGGCACTGTTTCTGGTTACTATATTTGGCTTTGCTGTTGCAACTTTTATAGTTAAGGACAGAGCATTTTCGGATATGGAAAACAGGGTACTTACCCAGTTTCCGAAATTTACAATGAAGCGTTTTACAAGCGGCGAGTTTTCAAATGAGCTGGAAAAGTATTTTGCCGACCAGATTGTTATGAAGGATACTCTGGTTGTGACAAAAAACCAGTGGGACAGAATGCTGGGTAAAAAAAGCTTCGGCAACGTATACTACGTGGATAACAGATATATGCAGATTCATAAGTATGATGAAGAACAGCTTGCCAAAAATGTTGGCTACATCAACCAGTTCTGTCAGGACAGTGGTGTCGATAAGGCATATTTTTTGCTGGCGCCTACGGCAGTCCAGATTTATGGCGATAGTCTTCCGGCTGGTGCAGGCAGCGACAATGGCAGTCTGACTTTTGAATACCTTAAAAATAATTTGACAACAGGAAGTGTGACATATCCGGTTGATGCGTTGAAAAATGCTTCCGGTGAGAAGATTTACTATCTTACAGATCATCATTGGACAATGACCGGTGCGTATTATGGCTATAGGGAATTTGTCAGTGATATGGGAAAAAGTCCTGTTGAATTGAAGGATTTTAACAGGATTGACCTGGAAGAAAAATTTATGGGTTCACTGTATTCTCAGGCTCCGTTTATAGGAGTTGCCGGCGATGAGGTTGAATTCTACGATTACAGTAATCTTGACTATACAGTAACAATTGACAATACTGATATTGAGCAGAACAGCTTCCTTTTCAGGGAGAATTTCAATGTTAAGGATAAATACACATCACTTTTTAATGGCAATTATGGAAAGATTACAATTACCAACAACAGCGATGAGGCAAAGGGTAAGGGGACACTGCTTGTGTTTAAGGATTCATATGCTAACAGCGTGATTCCTTACCTGATTGCGGATTATGAAAAAATAGTAATGATGGATTTAAGATACTACACACAGAAATGCTCCGGCCTTTATGAGGAAACGGGAGCCACAGAGGTTGCTTTTATCTACAACACCGACTTTATCAATACAGACAGCAATTTCTGGAAGCTGGACTACTAGAGGGGAATTTTTTGAAAAGAGGTAATCAGAAGAAATGAAAGCATTTATAAACAGACTGACCAAGGGTCAGATGAGAGCTATTGCGGTAGCTTATGTTATTTTGCTGGTGGCTG
The DNA here is from genome assembly GCA_051880355.1 of Lachnospiraceae bacterium. GTDB lineage: Bacteria > Bacillota > Clostridia > Lachnospirales > Lachnospiraceae > JBJENU01. Next base: position 8,776 of record JBJENU010000107.1, read on the forward strand.
TTGGCGCAGTCGCCATATATGAAATTAATTCTTTGGAAATTTTTAATGTGGTTAACAACGTTCAGGAGCCAAGCAAAGATTCATTGCATGGGGTCACAAAGCCTACTGTATCAGGGGAAATGGATGGCACGTTAATTACCAATTATGTTTTTGTGGGAGATTCCAGATTTGTTGCAATATCCCAGAAATACGCAGAAATCGAAGATACCTTTATTGCAAAGGTAGGAGTGGGATGTCAGTTTTTTGTTGAAAATGAGGCTCTGATTCGTTCCTACGACAGTGAGGATACTGTATTCATAGTCAATCTGGGAGTTAATTCACTGCTGTATTACAGTCCAAGCTATTTTGCAGAGGTAATGAATAATTTTGCACAGACTGTCAAAGGCCGCGTCTGCTATGCAACGGTAGGTCCTGTAAATGATGCACAAAGTACTGCGGCGGGATACGGAGAGCGCAATGATGCAGTGAATACATGGAATAAGCAGGTTGCGGGAATGTTCAGTTCCGACATTATGCTCATTGATGTTAATTCTTATCTTAATAAGATTGGCTTCTACACAACAGATGGAATTCATTATGCTGATACAACATATTACAGTATGTATACGTATATAAAGAGCTATGTGCAGGAGAACATATGAGATTGAAGGTTACGATTTGCGATGATGACAGGGAATATGCAGAGTATGTTGATAGAAAAATCAGGGAAATTCTGCCTGTTATAGCGGAAAGTACAATATATAATTCAGGCGATGAGCTTCTTGGACAATTTGATTTTGGCAATACTAATATCCTGATAGCTGATATTTGTATCGGAGAGGAAAATGGAATAGATATTGCCACTCAGATTAAGGAAAAAGACCATAAAGTTGATATCATCATAATGACTAACTATGATGACCTGGTCTATGACAGTTTTAAGTGTCAGCCCATTGGCTTCATCCGCAAAAATAGATTTGAAGCCGATATGAAGCTTATTGCAGCAAGACTTATGTCCAAATACAACAGGGAATTTGCCTGCATAGAAGTGACATCAGGTCTTATGAGCCGCAAAATAATGTATTCAGATATTTATATGATTGAAGTAATTAATCATGATTTACATATCTTTTTGGAAAATGAAACCATAACTGTAAGAAAGACCTTAAAAAGCATTGAGCCTGACCTTGAAAAGTCAGGCTTTTTGAAGGTACGCAATTCTATCGCAGTGAATAAAAATTACATTGCATCAATTATGGGTGATGAAGTAACCATGAAGAACCACAAAAAGGTGTATGCCAGCAGAGGCTTTTTGGGAAAACTCAAAAAAGAAAAGCTGCAGTTTACGTCATAAAAGTGCAAAGTGCGCCAAAGCTCTTGCAAAGTTCATTTTATAGAATTATTATTACTTCAGATATTCAATTTGAATTACGAGGGAGGTAAGGCGTTGAAAAAATATAGAATATTTGCACTGCTGGTTATAGCTATAGTAACCGGCACACTGACCGGCTGCAATAATGTTCAGAATCCACCCGGTGAAACCCAGACACAGGTTGAGACTAATAAAGCTCCAAGACCATCCTTTGAAGAATTGCAAAAACTCAACAATAAAACCTTTTGTATTTCCCGGCTTGGAATTACCTACATAGATTCCAACGGCAAAGTAATTAATGGTGATAATATTGATTATTCCGGAAAAATCCGGCAGCTTGTGGACTATAACCACGTAATCGGCGAGGACGGCAATTCTTATTACACGGGATATTCTATTTACTGGGATGATGAAAAAATTGATGAGAGACAGCTTGTTCACAATAGCGACGGGATATATTTTATAGAGAAAAAATTTAAGACTCTTGATGAGAACTATTCCATAAAATTAATAAGCAACAGCCCCATGCTCTACGACGCAGCTAATATAGTTATCACTGATGAAGACAAGATATACATATGCGATGCAGATAACGGGCCTGTGGCGCAATATGCCAGGATTAATGACCATGACAGGATAGTGGCCGTGAGCAATGATTTGATACTTACGGAAAAAGGCAATATTTACCGGTGCTATATTGGAAACGGTTCCATATTTAATGACCGTGACCCTGTTGGAGAGTGGGGCAGCCATTATGGCAATGGCAAAGTTATGCTTGAACTTGTTAATGATACCGATAATGCCATTGCTGTTGCAGGCAGTTCAGATAAATATTTTGTTGTCAGTGCCGATAACACTGTCAGGTATTATTCCAAAAATAATTACAATCCTTACAGAGAGGGAAATGTAAGAGAGTGGCAGGATATAATTCAGGTATTGCCATGCACAAGATTTACATTAGGTGTGAAAAAGGACGGAGGCGTAATTGTTGCAGGTGAATGCATTAAAGATATTGAAAATGCAGTAAAAGACTGGACTGATATAGCAGAGCTTCAGTATTTGGCATTGTCAGACAAAATTATTGTTGCAGGCAGGAAAAAGGATGGCTCATTTGTACAGGTGGAGGGAAAGAAGGACTATCGTGTCTAAAAAAATAGTTTTAATCCTATTGGTCATGGGCTGTGTGGGAATTATGATGTATTCTTACGCAAGGCCAAGATATGTGGAGGAATATTTTGGACAGCCCACGGAGAACATTGAATATATTGAAATCAGAAATGTGGCAGATATTGAAATTACTGACCGTGACAGCATTAATGAAATAGTAAGTATGCTGGGAAAGATTCAGGTTGTCCCGGACAGACACAGCGATGCGGCCAAAAGCTCCAATGCTGCGATTTACATTAACTACCAGGATAAATCGTGGGTTAAGGTTGCCCTTGCAATATCAAAGAATGTTGACTGGACAAGTGATAAAAGTGATTTATGGCAGATAGGAATTGGTGATAATTATTATGAATTTGCAGATGAAAAGCCGGGAAAAGAAGCGTATAGGGCACTTCTGGAATACATCTACAGGAAATTTCAAGATTACTAAATATTTTTTAATTGCAGTAGTTGCTCATGTGCTTCTGATAATTGGCATAGCAGCTTTTAAATCATACAGAATTGTGGGCTATTATCCGGAAAAAATCTATGGCGTCAGATTGTCAAAGGGTGAGTATATAGGTTTTATAAACGGGCTGGAGGATAATCAGGAGGCAGTTTTGAACCTGATGGAGCCTATTGTGGTGCATAGGAGCTTTTATGGCAGTGAAAGTGAAATAATTACCGTCAATATTTATGAGAATCAGGAAAGCTATATAAGTATTGGCTTTTATGAGAATAATCTGATTAAAGTAAAAGACGATTTTTATATAACTGAGAACAACATAGAGGAGTTGTTGAAGCTGCTGCTTAAATTGTGGTCAGATGAGGAAAAGTGCGGAAATGTTTATAAGAAGTATTAAAAAGTCGGAGCGTTTGTTTTATAGCGTTGCGGTTATTGTTTTTGGGGTGTTGTGCGAACTTTTTGCCAGGGTGGTAATTGCCAGAATTACTAATATTGATTATGACATAATTGCAGCTAATAAAGGCACTGTGTGGGTGCTACAGAAGTTGCTTACAATATTGCTGGTGCTTTTGGTATGTTTGCTTTTGTGGACCTTCAGGAAATCATCAGGTGTTAAGTTTAAGCTTAGCTTTGCAATGCTTACAAGCCTTGCCCTTGTTTTGTCAGGTTTTATCTGCGTTGGAATAACCTATATGTCAGGCTACAGTGTTAAGAACCGTGGCACCATGGCAGTTGGTGTAATTGCCCTGCTTATTGTTTTTGACGGAATCATCTGCTTTTTGTTTGTAAGAGAAGGAAGACATAACCGTGAAAAATTAAGGCTCCAGGCATTGCAAAGCGAAATTGAATCAAGTAAAGCTAATTTGGAAGAGTATAAGGCTACCGGCGAGAAGCTACATAAGGTTAAGCATGAAATAGGCCGGGTTGTTGAAATGACAAAGCTTATGCTTGAAAAGTGCGAGTATGATAAAGCCAAGCAATATCTGTCAGAGTTTTATGCAATAAGTGATGACATTAAGGCTGACTATAAATTCAGCAATAACCTTGTGCTTGATTATGTGGTGAGCAAATATAAGAAACTGTGCGTTAAGGAGGGTATGACCTTCAAGTGTCTCATTGGCGATGGGATGATTAATCTGGAGGATGGGCAACTGCATATTTTACTGGAGAATCTTCTGGAGAATGCTTTTGAAGCTGCAATGAGGGCTGACACAAGTGACAGACTTATTGATATGCAGCTGGATACCCGTGACGGTCAGTTATTTATCAGAATAACCAATTCCTCCCGAAGAGAAGATTTTGATGCAATTAAAAAGAAAACATCCACCAAGGCAGATGGGAAAAATCATGGG
>JBJENU010000108.1:0-2845 GCA_051880355.1 Lachnospiraceae bacterium
TTCTTTTTTATGCTTAATATTAGCAAATTTTGAATGTCCTGACATAAATACCTCTTTTAAATTACTTAATGTTAGCCTTAATCTTTTCAATCATTTCAGCATATTCTTCATCTGACAGATACTTCTGATCCGGGTTCATAAGGAATACTCCGCCCCATTCATATTCATCCCTGTACTTAGGGCAGAGGTGAAAATGAAGGTGATGACCTGTGTCACCATATGCACCATAGTTAACCTTATCCGGATTAAAGGCTGCCATAATTGCTCTTGCAACTCTTGCAACATCTTCAAAATAAGCAGCTCTCTCTTCTGCGGTAAGCTCATTCATGTCACCTACATGCTTCTTGTGAGCTACAATACATCTTCCCGGATGGCTCTGTTCCTTGAACAGATAAACTTTTGAAGTCTCTAATTCACAAATCTTGATACCAAACTTGGCAACAAGCTCGCCTTCCATACAATATGCACAATTCTGATCTACCATTATAAAAGCCTCCTTTTACTTACAGTCTTTGATTGAGAAGCTGATTCTTCCCATCTTATCCTTGCCAAGGCATACACACTTAACCTTATCGCCAAGTGTAAGCACATCCTCAATTCTGTTAATTCTTTCCTTTGAAACCTTAGAGATATGAACCATACCCTCCTTGCCGGGAGCAAACTCGACAAATGCACCAAATTCCTTGATTGAAACAACTTTTCCTTCAAACACCTGACCCTCTTCAAAATCAGTAACGATTGTTTCAATATATCTGAGTGCTTTGTTCATCATTTCCTGGTCAAGACCACAGATTGATACGAAGCCGTCATCGGTAATATCAATCTTAACACCTGTCTCATCAATAATAGCATTGATTGTCTTACCGCGCTGTCCAACAACCTCGCCAATCTTGGCAGGGTCAATCTTAGTATTGATAATCTTAGGAGCATACTTGCCAACCTCTTTACGCGGCTCTGCAATAGCAGGCTTCATACATGTATCCATAATGAAAAGTCTTGCTTCTCTTGTTCTTCTGATTGCTTCTTCAACAATCGGACGAGTAAGACCATGAATCTTAATATCCATCTGGATAGCTGTGATACCCTCTGTTGTACCTGTTACCTTGAAATCCATATCGCCGAAGAAATCTTCAAGGCCCTGGATATCTGTAAGAACGATATAATCATCATCTGTGTCACCTGTTACAAGACCACAGGAAATACCGGCAACCATTCTCTTAATCGGAACACCGGCAGCCATAAGTGACATACATGATGCACATGTACTTGCCATTGATGTTGAACCGTTAGATTCAAATGTTTCAGAAACGGCTCTGATTGCGTATGGGAATTCCTCTTCACTTGGAAGAACAGGAATAAGTGCACGCTCAGCCAAAGCACCATGGCCAATCTCTCTACGTCCCGGACCTCTTGATGGCTTTGTCTCACCAACTGAGTATGAAGGGAAATTATAGTGATGCATATAACGCTTGCTTACTTCATTCTCATCAAGACCATCAACCTTCTGTGCATCTGAAAGAGGTGCAAGTGTTACAACGTCACAAATCTGTGTCTGTCCACGCGTAAACATTGCTGAACCGTGAACTCTGGGAATAAGATCAACCTCAGCAGCCAGAGGACGAATCTGGTTAATAGCACGTCCGTCAGGTCTCTTGTGATCCTTTAAAATCATCTTGCGGACAGTCTTCTTCTGATACTGATATACAGCCTCACCAAGAACTGCCAGATATTCTTCATTATCGGCGAAAGCCTCTTTTAACTTTTCAGTGACAGCATCAATATTTTTGTCTCTTGTCTGCTTGTCATCTGTGAATACAGCAACCTCCATCTCTTCAGGAGTTACAATAGCCTTCATCGCCTCAAACATTTCAACAGGAACTGCACAGCTTACATAAGCATGCTTTTCCTTGCCAACCTCTGCAACAATATTGTTGATAAAAGCAATAATCTGCTGATTAATATCATGAGCCAAATAAATAGCTTCAATCATCTTATCCTCAGGAATCTCGTTGGCTCCTGCCTCAATCATAATAACCTTTTTGCTTGTTGACGCAACTGTAAGATTAAGGTCACCGACACTCCACTGCTCCTGGCTAGGGTTGATGATGAATTCTCCGTTAATCATACCAACCTGGGTTGTAGCACATGGGCCGTCAAAAGGAATATCCGAAATACATGTTGCAATTGCAGAACCAAGCATGGCAACCAATTCAGGACGGCACTCAGGATCTACTGACATAACCATATTGTTAAGAGTCACGTCATTTCTGTAATCCTTAGGGAAAAGAGGTCTCATAGGACGGTCAATTACACGTGATGTAAGAATTGCATTCTCGCTTGCCTTACCCTCTCTCTTGTTAAAACCACCAGGAATCTTACCTACTGCATATAACTTTTCTTCATATTCAACACTGAGTGGGAAGAAATCAATTCCCTCTCTTGGCTCCTTTGATGCTGTGGCTGTTGACAATACTGTTGTATCGCCATAGTGCATAAGTGCCGCACCGTTAGCCTGAGCACAAACTCTTCCGATATCAACTGTAAGTGTCTTACCGGCGATATCCATAGAATAACTCTTATACATAAATTGTCCTTTCCGCGCAATGCGCAATTAAAATAAAATTGTTCCTGCAATACAAAAAGGATTCCGAAACAACTCAAAAGCCCACAAAAGCTTATGTGTTTTTGAGTGGTCTCGGTTGGATAATCCTTCTCATACCGCGAAAAAAGGCGGAGTGATACACTCCGCCAATTGTAATTACTTTCTGATGCCCAGACGAGCGATAAGGTTACGGTAACCCTCGATATCGTTCTTCATAAGGTAATCAAGTAAACCACGTCTCTG
>JBJENU010000109.1:0-2842 GCA_051880355.1 Lachnospiraceae bacterium
CCTAAGATGGTATTCTCAGTTGCTACGTCTATGATTCCTTTCCTTCAGAATGATGATGCTAACCGTGCCCTCATGGGTTCTAACATGCAGCGTCAGGCAGTTCCTCTTCTTACAACAGAGGCTCCTGTTGTGGGTACAGGTATGGAGCACAAGGCAGCCGTTGACTCAGGCGTATGTGTTGTTGCCAAGGAAGCCGGTACAGTTTTGTACTCAACATCTAAGGAAATTGCAATCAAGCGTGCTGACGGTACCAAGGATGTATACCGTCTGACTAAGTTCTCAAGAAGTAACCAGTCTAACTGTTACAATCAGAGACCTATTGTATTCAAAGGCGACACTGTTAAGAAGGGACAGGTTATCGCTGATGGTCCTTCAACTTCTAATGGTGAAATCGCTCTTGGTAAGAACCCGCTCATCGGTTTCATGACATGGGAAGGCTACAACTACGAGGATGCTGTACTTTTAAGTGAAAGACTTGTACAGGATGACGTATATACTTCTGTTCATATTGAAGAGTATGAGTGTGAAGCAAGAGACACTAAGTTAGGACCTGAAGAGATTACACGTGATGTTCCGGGTGTTGGTGATGATGCACTTAAAGATCTTGATGAGAGAGGTATTATCCGCATCGGTGCTGAGGTTCGTGCCGGCGACATTCTTGTTGGTAAGGTTACACCTAAGGGTGAGACAGAGCTTACCGCAGAAGAGAGACTTCTCCGTGCTATTTTCGGTGAAAAGGCAAGAGAGGTAAGAGATACTTCACTTAAGGTTCCACACGGCGAATATGGTATTATAGTAGATGCCAAGGTATTTACCCGTGAGAATGGTGACGAGCTTGCTCCGGGTGTTAACCAGTCAGTCCGCATCTACATTGCCCAGAAGCGTAAGATTTCTGTAGGTGATAAGATGGCCGGCCGTCATGGTAACAAGGGTGTTGTTTCAAGAGTTCTTCCGGTGGAGGATATGCCATTCCTTCCAAACGGACGTCCTCTTGATATCGTGCTTAACCCATTGGGCGTACCTTCACGTATGAATATCGGACAGGTTCTTGAAATTCACCTGTCACTTGCTGCCAAGGCACTTGGCTTTAATGTATCTACACCTGTTTTCGATGGTGCAGATGAAGATGCAATTATGGATACTCTCGACCTGGCTAACGATTACGTTAACCTTGAGTGGGAGGATTTTGAAAAGAAATATAAAGGCAACATTAACGATGAGCTTTTTGCTTATCTTGAAGAAAATATGGACCACAGAAGCCTCTGGAAGGGTGTTCCTATTTCAAGAGACGGTAAGGTCAGATTAAGAGACGGACGTACAGGTGAGTATTTTGACAGTCCTGTTACAATCGGTCACATGCATTATCTGAAGCTTCATCACCTGGTTGATGATAAGATTCATGCACGTTCAACCGGTCCTTACTCACTTGTTACACAGCAGCCTCTGGGCGGTAAAGCACAGTTCGGCGGACAGCGTTTCGGTGAAATGGAAGTTTGGGCACTGGAAGCTTACGGTGCATCTTACACTTTGCAGGAAATCCTTACTGTGAAATCCGATGATGTTGTTGGTCGTGTTAAGACCTATGAAGCTATTATCAAGGGAGACAATATTCCTGAATCAGGTATCCCTGAGTCATTCAAGGTTCTTCTTAAGGAACTTCAGGCTCTTGCCCTTGATGTTAAGGTTCTTAAGGAAGACGGCACAGAAGTGGATATTATGGAATCATCTGAGACTTCTGAACCTGATATCAGGAAGTTTATGGATGAAAACGGTGCTGTTGGCGAAGACGGCTATGACGGCTACCAGACACAGGAATTCAAGGACGGCGAGCTTGTAGATTCAGAGCCGGACGATTTTGATTTCAGTGATGAATATGAAGATTCATATTCTGATGATGAAGAATAGAAGGGAGTGCCAAGATGTTAAACGAAAATAATGAAACATATCAGCCAATGACCTTTGATGCCATCAAGATTGGCCTGGCTTCACCTGAAAAGATTTTGGAGTGGTCAAGAGGCGAGGTTACCAAGCCTGAGACCATCAACTACAGAACATTAAAGCCTGAAAAGGAAGGTTTGTTCTGTGAGCGCATTTTCGGACCTAGCAAGGACTGGGAGTGTCATTGTGGTAAATACAAGAAAATCAGATTTAAAGGCGTAATCTGTGACCGTTGTGGTGTTGAGGTTACTAAGGCAAGCGTCCGTCGTGAGCGTATGGGACACATCAAGCTTGCGGCTCCTGTATCACACATCTGGTATTTTAAAGGTATCCCAAGCCGTATGGGTCTTATCCTTGACCTGTCGCCAAGGGTACTTGAAAAGGTATTATATTTTGCTTCATACATTGTGCTTGACAAGGGAACAACAACCCTTGCTGAGAAGCAGATTCTCTCTGAAAAAGAGTATCAGGATGCATGCGAAGAGTGGGGCAGCGATGCTTTCCGTGTAGGTATGGGTGCTGAAGCTATTATGGAGCTTCTGTCAGCTATTGACCTTGAAAAGGATGCGGCTGAGCTTAAGGCTGAGCTTGAAGATGCTTCAGGTCAGAAGCGCGCAAGAATTGTCAAGAGACTTGAAGTTGTTGAAGCTTTCAGAGAGTCAGGAAACAAGCCTGAGTGGATGATTCTTACAGTAGTTCCTGTAATTCCGCCTGACATCCGTCCGATGGTTCAGCTGGATGGAGGAAGATTTGCCACATCTGACTTAAATGATTTGTACAGAAGAATTATCAACAGAAATAACCGTCTTGCCCGTCTTATGGAGCTTGGCGCACCTGAAATCATTGTCCGCAATGAGAAGAGAATGCTTCAGGAAGCTGTTGATGCTCTTATTGATAACGGAAG
>JBJENU010000110.1:0-2834 GCA_051880355.1 Lachnospiraceae bacterium
GCATCCGGATGTGACGGGTCATAAACCATTGACATACCTGATTCCGTATCTTCTTCAATTGAAGTAACCTTAACTCCGTTGCCGGCTATACCTGCCCTGCCAAGACTGGTGCTTCGCATCACATCTGCAAAAGTCTGTGCCGTCTGTCCTTTCTCGGTAAACACTACCTGTTTTCTCACATATGGTCCGCCGTCAGAAGTCCTTGTTGTATTAACATTGGCAATATTCTGTGAAATAACATCTGTACGGATTCTCTGTGCCGTCATACCTGATGACGCAATATTAAACTGTGTAAATAATGCCATATATCATTCCCTCCTTAATTCTTACCTATAGCTGTTTTTATGCGGTCAAACTCATTGTTAAGACTGTCAATCAGGGCCTGATATTCAAGCTGATTGGAAGCCAACTCCACGTTTTCCGTCTCAATATCAACATTGTTGCCGTCAAGCCTGTATGAATATCCCGAATGGTCTTCATAGACTCTCGTAATTGCCTTACTCAAATCTGCATTCTTAACTCTCTGGGACAGAGTAGATGACGGTGTTCCGCCACTCTGAATTGCCGCTGCAAGATATGTCTCAAACTCCAAATCAGATCTTTTAAATCCCGGAGTATCAACATTGGCAATATTATTGGTGAGTATCTCATTGCGCTGCCATTTGGCATCCGCTGCCTTTTTCAAAACATCTACGTATCCGAATGCACCTGAAGAAAACATATCCAACCTCCAATTCTTAGAGCTACACAGTACACTACATAATAACCCTACTTAACATTATAATAATTCCTCACAAAAATGCAAGGCTTTTCAACAAAATATTGTATTATTTTTCATTTTTTTCCCAACATCTTGTGTAAAAGATTCCCGTGACTAAAGTAAATGGAAAAAAATATGCTTGCATATATTTTTACATTTACTTTATGTCACAATCCCCACCATGAGGAAGCAGTGCTGCCTTATGGCGGCACGGGATTCCGAATGTGGGGCGGATTGCGGGAGTACGCAGTACGTAGCAATCCGGGGAAGCTTTTACGATGTTGCAAAAATACAAAAATGGAACCACAGTAAACCATGGTTCCATCCATAAACGCTATCCTAAATATTCTGTTGAGTGTATTTTACATCATATTGTATCGGAATGCAAGCCTCTTTTTATAAGGCCTGCTGTAACTTTTTTATCTCATCATATGCAAGCTCGTTAACAACCTTGATAAAAGTTCCCCTCATACCTGCTGAACGGGTTTCAATAATCCCTGCACTCTCAAACTTGCGGATGGCATTAACAATTACTGAACGTGTCATTCCGACCCTGTCTGCAATCCTGCTGGCTACAAGTATTCCCTCACTGGCATCAAGGTCGCTGAATATATATACAATGGCCTGTTTTTCAGAGTTGGACAAAATACTTATTGCAGAACGAACCATGGAAAGCTTACGTTCCTCATCAGCATTTTCCTCATTAACTGAACGCAACATCTCAAGGCCTACCACAGTTGTGCCATACTCTCCAAGGATAATATCATCAATCTCGTATTCACTGTCCTTCTTGTACATAAACAGTGTACCCAGCCTCTCTCCCGAAATCTCAATAGGAACAAGCAAAGCATTAATCTTCCTCACCTTATCAGGGGTAAAGCCAAGTGTGGACAAATTGACATTCTCCTTGGTGGAAAGCACACCAAGCAAACGCTCATTGAGCATATTGTCTATGACCGTGCCGACTTTATTGTTAATAAGTTCACCTATGCGCCACTTCTCTTCGTAATACGCTGTTCCAAGAATCTTTCCCTTCTTGCTTACAACAAGAATATTAGATTCAAGAATACCGCTTAACACCTCGCAAATATCATTAAAAATCACTCTGTCAGAATGGTTATTATGGAGTAACTTGTTAATTTTCCTGGTCTTATCTAACAACTGAACGCTCATACATACGCCTCCTGCCATAAATCTGATATTGTATGTATTATAGCACATTTTCTGGATTTTTTCAAGAATTGTTTGACAATTTCTACTATTTTTGTAAAAAAACACTCCGCTTGAAAGCAAAAGCGGAGTGTCCGTATATTTATTTTGTCTTTACAAAACCGCAGGCTGAATCGGCGCAGGTAATCTTATTACCCTTTTCCACCATGTATCCGCCACATTTAGGGCATTTCTCATTAACCGGCTTAGACCATGACATAAAATCACATTCTTCAGGTCCGTGCTCACAGCCATAGAATTTTCTGCCTTTTTTGGTTGTACGCAATACCACTTCTCCGCCACACTTAGGGCAGGATACTCCAATCTTCTCAAGATACGGCTTGGTATTGCGGCACTCCGGAAATCCCGGACATGCAAGAAACTTGCCGTGTGGACCATATTTTATAACCATATTGCGTCCGCACACATCGCAGACTACATCTGTAACTTCATCTTCTATAACCACATTTTCAAGATTCTTCTCTGCGTTGGCAACCGCTGCCTCAAGATCCGGATAAAAATTCCTGATAATTGTCTTCCACGCGACATTACCCTCGCCCACACCATCAAGCAAAGCCTCCATATTGGCAGTAAAATTAACGTCAACAATTACAGGGAAAGCAGTGACCATAATCTTGTTGACTGCTTCACCCAACTCAGTTACATAAAGGTTCTTGTTCTCCCGTGTAACATATCGCCTTGCAATAATTGTGGAAATTGTCGGTGCATAAGTACTAGGTCTTCCAATTCCCAGCTCTTCCATAGTTTTAACAAGAGAAGCTTCCGTATAATGGGCAGGCGGCTGTGTAAAATGCTGCTTATCACACAGTTGGTCAAGTGTAAGCACACTATTTTCGTCAATACC
>JBJENU010000111.1:0-2821 GCA_051880355.1 Lachnospiraceae bacterium
AGGATTACCCTGATATCCTTGGCCATGGCAAGGAACATCTTTCTTAAGTTCTCCGCCTGAATCTCAATCTTGTCATGTTCATAATTCAGCTGTGTCAGCTTGGTAACGCCATCTACAAGAAGTGCAACCTCGTCACCGAATTCTTTTGCAATTTCCTCACTTGTCATGGCAGTGTCTTCGACTACATCATGCAAAAGTCCGGCAATAATAGACTCCTTGTCAAGCTCAAGCTCAGCAAGTATTATTGCAACACAAATAGGGTGAATTATATATGGTTCACCTGACTTTCTCTTCTGCCCCTTATGGGCAGCATCGGCAATCTTATATGCCTTTTCAATTTGTGTTAAATCGTCTGTAGACGGATGATACTTCTTGATGGTATCAATAAGCTGTGCATACAACACTTCAGGTTGGGTAAAATCTGCTGGTACATTCTTTTCCGGAATTTCTTTTTCTTCTGCCATAACCATTCTCCATTCATAATATGAATATCTTATAATTATAAGATTTTTTCCAAGAAAAATCAACTAAAATCTAGCATCTCTATTCAAATTGTGACATATACAGCCTGTTATACAGTCCTTTCCTCTCAAGGAGTTCAACATGTGTGCCTGATTCCTTGATTTCACCGTCATTTACCACAATAATGCAGTCTGCATTTTTTATGGTGGAAAGCCTGTGGGCAATTACGAAACATGTCTTATTTTCCATTAATTTTAACATTGCAGCCTGTATTCTTGCCTCAGTTCTTATGTCAACGTTGGAGGTTGCCTCATCAAGTATCAGAAGTTCAACATCCAGAAGCATTGCCCTTGCTATGGTAAGTAACTGCTTCTGCCCCTTTGATATGTTGGTTCCCTCTTCGGTAAGTATGGTATTGTAGCCTTCCTTAAGTCCCATAATAAAAGAATGGATACCGGCCATTTTACATACTCTCACCACATCATCCATGGTTGCATCTTTTTTACCATAGGCAACATTTTCAAACACAGTACCGTTGAAAAGCCATGTGTCCTGAAGCACCATGGCAAAGCTTTTTCTTAACGATTTTCTTGTGACATCATATATATTATTGCCATCAATGGAAATATTACCGCTGTCAGCGTCATAAAATCTCATCAGCAGATTAATTATGGTGGTTTTGCCGGCTCCCGTAGGGCCCACAATAGCTATCATTTTACCCTGTGGAGCAAAAAGATTCACATTGTTAAGAATCATTTTTTCTTTCGTATAACCAAAGGACACATTTTTCAATTCCACATTGCCCTTCACATCAGAAAGCGGTAATGCATCCGGCTTATCCTGTGCTTCATGGGGCTGGTCAATTATATTAAAAACTCGTTCTGCTGCCGCAAAGGAAGACTGGAATTCATTCATAATATTGGCAAACTCATTGATTGGGCCGCTGAATTTCCTTGAGTACAGCACAAAAGAAGAAATGTTGCCAATGGAAATCCTGGAATTCAGATATAAAATGCTTCCCAGTACACTGATAAAAGCAAGGGACAGGTTATTAATAAAATTAATGCACGGTCCGTTGGTGCTCCCGTAATAATCTGCCTTGTAATAACTTGTTACAGCATCCAGATTTTTCTCATCAAACTTTTTATTGGTATTTTCCTCCTGATGATATGCCTTAATTGTCCTGTGACCGGCAATTTTCTCCTCCACGAAACCATTAAGTCTTCCAAGTGCTGCCGAGCGTTTTCTGAAAAGTGGTCTTGTCTTGCCGGTAATAAACTTGGTAAGACATACTGCCATTGGAATTGTAACTAAAAATACGCAAACCAGCTCCGGTGATATTGTGCACATCATTACAAATGAACCCACAACTGTAATTACGCTGGTACATATCTGTATTAAATCTGTTGAAAGTGAGGTATTCACTGTGTCAATATCGTAGGATATATGACTTATTATTTCCCCTGCCTGATGTGTATCAAAATAAGACACCGGCATCTGCATAAGACTGTCGTAAACGTCCTTTCGCATTACTTTCACAACCTTCTGGGTTATGTGAATCATAAGTGCAGACAGTACAAAAGACATTACACTTGAAAGCACATAAAACACAGCCATTATTCCACAGTAAAAAAGTACTCCGTCCATATCCACATTCCCTTCACCGCCGGATATACAGTCTATTGCATATCCCGAAAGCTTGGGACCAAGAAGTGCAAACATATTACTTCCCACAGACAGCGCCAGTGCCAGCAGCATAAGCCACTTATATTTTAAAAGATACTTAAACAAACGCTTAATTGTTTTCATACTGCACCTGCCCCTTCCCCCATCTGAAGACGGGCAATCTCCCTGTAAACATCACAGCACTCAAGTAATGTTTTATGGTCTGCCATTCCAACAATCCGGCCTTCTTCAAGTACAATTATTTTGTCTGCATTCATAACTGAGCTCACTCGCTGGGCAACAATAATTGTGGTGGAATCCATCTCTTCTTTTATTGATTTCCTTATCAGAGAATCAGTTTTATAATCCAGCGCCGAAGCGGCATCATCAAGAATAAGTATCCGAGGATTTCCCGCCAGCGCTCTTGCCACAAGAAGGCGCTGCTTCTGTCCTCCGCTGAAATTAACACCCTTTATCGAAGCCATTTTATCATATCCGGCCTCGTCACTGTCAATAAAGTCGTGAATCTGTGCCAGCCGGGCACCCTGAATCAGTTCTTCCATTGACAGATTCCTGCCCATATCAAGATTATTTTTGATTGTATCTTCAAAAATAGTATCATTCTGCAGTGCCGTTCCAAAAAGCCTGTAAAGTTCTTCCTTTTCATAGCTTCTTATATCTTTTCCTGCAATTT
>JBJENU010000112.1:0-2786 GCA_051880355.1 Lachnospiraceae bacterium
GGCCCCGGAGAAATGTTTGGCGTAAGGCAAAGCGGTGAATTTGCATTCAGGCTTGGCGATATATATGCAGACGCACAGCTTTTAAAAGATGCTGCTGATGCGGCAAAAGAAATATTAAGCACAGACCCTGATTTAACAAGGCCTGAACATATCCTTATTGCCAAAGAGCTGGAAAAGATGACCGGCCAGATGAAACTAAGATAAGAGGTGACAATTATGCGTGAGATGAGTTTTACCATGAGCAGACCCAATCTTGTCAAGGTTGGGGATGAAGTAGAGATTACCGAGGGAAAACTTCCCAGCAGCTATTATTATACAATTGAGCCGGCAGTTGCCATGTCCGGCAACTATAAAACTGTAGAACGGCTCAAATCAAGAAAAGGAATCGTAAAAGAAGTAGGCGAAACAAGCAGAGGCTACTTTGTCCTCGTAGAATTTGAGGAGGAACCCATATGAACAAAGTTCATATTAAGGATGGGTTCCGACGAAATGGCAGGATTTATGAAATAAATCGTGCCGCTACCAGAAGGAGGAACCCATATGAACAAAGTTCATATTAAGGATGGGTTCCGACGAAATGGCAGGATTTATGAAATAAATCGTGCCGCTACCAGAAGGAGGACCCCATATGATATCTGAAAGATTAGAGCGCACAGCACTTTTGCTTGGCGAAGAAGGAATTGAAAAACTGGCCGATGCCAGTGTATGTATATTTGGAATCGGCGGCGTTGGCGGATATGTGTGTGAAGCCCTTGCAAGAAGCGGTGTCGGACATTTTACCCTGATTGACAATGACATAGTTTCAGTTTCCAATATTAACAGGCAGATAATCGCAACAACAGATACAGTTGGCATGCCGAAAGTCAAAGTGATGCAGGAAAGAATTTTGCAGATTAATCCGGATGCAAAAGTTGAGGCAATTCAGGCATTTTATCTGCCGGAAAACAGAGCTGAATATAATTTTGGAAATTTTGACTATATCGTTGACTGCATTGATACAGTAACTGCCAAAATTGACATTGTTATTGCAGCAAAGGAAGCAGATGTTCCGGTTATTTCAAGCATGGGAACAGGTAACAAGCTTAATCCTGCACGCCTTGAGGTTGCTGACATATACAAGACAAGTGTGTGTCCCCTTGCCAGAGTTATGCGGACAGAGTTAAAGAAAAGGGGAGTAAAATCTCTCAAAGTGGTATATTCTAAAGAGGAACCTATTAAAGTTTCAGCCATTGCAGAGGAAGGAAGTAAAAGAAGGAGTATACCCGGAAGTACGGCATTTGTTCCCGCAACGGCAGGTCTGATAATTGCATCTGAAATAATTAAAGATTTGACAGGCAGATAGGTATTGTGGTAGGATAGTAACATACTTTTGAAAGGATTGGGACAATGAGCGAAAGTTGTAATCATGATTGCAGCTCCTGCAATTCGGCAGGTGACTGTTCATCACAGGATAATGATTTTAAGAAAAAACTTAATGATAAAAGCAGTGTGAAGAAAGTAATAGGCGTAGTATCAGGCAAGGGCGGTGTAGGAAAGTCTACAATTACGTCACTTCTTGCTCTTAACAGTGCAAGAAAGGGAAAAAAGACTGCCATACTTGATGCGGATATTACAGGACCATCAATCCCGAAGGCATTTGGTATTACAGAAAAAGCAATGTCTGACGGAGTGGTTCTATATCCTTGCACTTCTAAAGTTAACGGTATTGATATTATGTCAACTAATTTAATTTTAGAGCACGATACCGACCCCGTTATATGGAGAGGACCGGTTATTGCAAGTGCAGTAACACAGTTCTGGAGTGATGTGGTCTGGGAGAATATTGACATTATGTATGTTGATATGCCTCCGGGAACAGGTGATGTGGCACTTACTGTATTCCAGTCACTTCCTGTGGACGGAATAATTATTGTAACTTCACCGTCACAGCTTGTTGAGATGATTGTTGAGAAGGCAGTTAAGATGGCGGATATGATGAATATACCGATTCTTGGTATTGTTGAAAATATGTCATATTTTAAGTGCCCTGACTGCGGAAGCAATCACAATATTTTTGGTGACAGCCATGTAGGTGAAATTGCCGACAGATTAGGCATAACAAGAGTTGCCAGACTACCAATGGATAAATCCCTTGTTGACGCAGAGGATAACGGAACAATTGAGGAGTATAATGGCGAAGCAGTTGAGATAATTGCCAAGTCATTTGGTGAAATTCTGTAAAATTTATAGGAGTAACTATGGCGGAAAATACTAATAACACAGATGTTAAAGATGATGACGAATATGAAAAAATCTGTTATGTTTGCAGACGTCCTGAAAGCAAAGCAGGTAAAATAATTAAAATGCCGGGCAATATGTATGTCTGTACCGATTGTATGCAGCGCACCTTTGATACCATGGGAAGCGGTGACATCAATATGGAAGAACTTATGAAAATGCCGGGACTGTCAGGAATTAATCTGGCCAATCTTAACCTTGGAGGTATGAACGGTGAAGATGGAATGCAGATGGAGATTCCTAAAAAGCAGCGCCTTAAGAAGAGAAAAGAAGGCGAACAGCCGGAACCAATTGACTTGAAAAAAATTCCGGCACCACACAAAATCAAGGCAAGTCTTGACGAGTTTGTGGTAGGTCAGGAATATGCCAAGAAGGTAATGTCTGTGGCCGTTTACAACCACTACAAGAGAGTTGCCACAGGCTCTATGGATGAAATTGAAATAGAAAAGTCCAATATGCTTATGATTGGACCGACAGGTTCAGGTAAGACATATCTTGTAAAGACTTTG
>JBJENU010000113.1:0-2770 GCA_051880355.1 Lachnospiraceae bacterium
TGAATAAAAGAAATTCAAGTGATTACTACCATAGTATGTCAGCAACAAGGTCAGAAATGTATATGGGAAGAATACTTGCAGTTATGCTGTGGCAGACAATTATTGTTGCAGTGGTCTGTGTTGGCACAGTTTTAGCCAATATTGCGGATGTTGGTCTGATTATTAAATTTTATGTTGCTGTATATATTGTGTCACTGCAGGTAATAGCAGCAATGGGACTGGCGATGTCACTTACAACAGGAATTTTATATAATTTGTTTTTTACGGTTATAATCCTTTTGTTTGTGAGGGGAGTTTCAGAATTTGTATTATTTATTATTACTGACATAAATTCTACACTTGTGGATTACAGCTTAATAGCCGGGATATTTGACAGGAAGTATAATATGCTCACGGGCCTTACAATGGGCACTGTAGACTTTGATTATGGAATTGAAAAACAACTTTCTGAAATCGGTTCATATATTTATACTGTGGTTCTTACTGCTGTATTGCTTGTACTGGGAATTGTGGCATTTAATAAAAGAAAGAGTGAAATTGCTGACAGTGGTAATACGAAATTGGTTAATGCCCTGGCAAAAATTGTAATATCAACCATTGTATTTATTATATTTATATATATGCAGTGTGTTTACAATGGCGACAAATTGCCGGCAACTTCACTGATACTTGGAATAGTGTCAGTTATTCTGGTTACGTTATTGTGGGATTTACTTACCAATAAAAAAATCAGGATTAAATCATCAATAGTGGCTGTGGTATTTTCTGCCGTACTTTTTGTTGTGATATCTGTTGGAAGTAGTGCCATAGCTAATTATAAACCAGATGTAAATTCTGTGGACTATATTGAAATTAATTCCGGCAGTTATATAGCACAAAAACAGTATTATGGCCGTGTATTTAACAATTTGAAAATTGAAGATAAAAATACAATAAGTTATTTTTGTAATAATTACGATTTGATAAAAGGAGATAGCAGGCATGACGATTTCGGAGAAATTCATCTGGAAGTTACATATGTTGACGGAATCAGGAAGAATACCGTAAAAGTAAGTGTGCCACAAAATGATGATTTTTTAAAAGTCGTAAAAGCTGATAAAGTAATTTCAGACAGGTTTTACACCGATATGCCTGATTTTTCCGAAATTAATATGGATGCCATGGGCTGCGACACTGAAGAGGAAATAGAGTCATTCCGTCAGATTTATGAAGCTTGTCGTAAGGATATTGTTAATACAAGACCCGGGGAATTTATTGATGTAAATCTTGGAAAGCCTATAGGTAGTTGCTTTTGGGTTCACACTGGTGATGGGTTAGAAATTACCGGAATTCCGATTATTGAATCAATGCATGAAAGTTATGAGACATATTATAATAATTACAATAAAATGTCTTATAACACGGAACTGGCTCAAAAAGTCAGAAGTGATTATGAAAGTATGGAATTTCAGGCATTTTTTGAAAAGTATAATCATAAGCTTGAAATTAGGGCAAGTGCAGGAAATGTGGCAGGATATTATAATGCGGTTTCCATGGCAGAAGATGAAAATGGAAAGGAATTTTTGAAGGCTGTATTTAGTAAATTTTTAAATAATGAGACTGTAAAAAGTAACGCAGAAGGTGATATTGTAATTCTCGTATTAAGTGATGGTAAAGACCTTGTGCGGTATGCTGTTAAGATTAGCAAATATAAATTGGAATAGTTGACAATCCTTTGGCAACCTCTTATAATCAAGATATATTCTCTGTTTATAGGAGGTTTTGCTATGCGTATTTTTAAGAAAGCGGCTGCACTTTTGTTGGCTGGTGTGATGCTTTTTGCACCGATTTTTGGAGAAATTAGTTTATGTGAGACTTATGGGGCAACTACTGTTTCGATGAGCTCTTACCGTTGTACGGTAACTGATTTACGCGGCAATGGTGTTACCAAAGAATTTGGCGGCAATAATGGCGCCATTATTGTATATGGTCCGGCCTGGGATCAGGTTGGAGGTGCTCTTGAGGTAATTGAGAAATTTATTGACTGTACCGATATTAAGAATTTTGATTATTATTATTTGGGAGGCAGTTCTGATTCTGAAATAATTTCACTTGCAGAAAGCTACAATTTAAGTGATGATATTTGCGTTATAAATTACAGCAGTTATACCGCAACAGAGAACTTTTTTAATGCGATATATGGAAATTATATCGGATGGGGCAATTCATATATGCCACCTATAGTTATTTTTGCAGATGCAGACGGTAATGTGTATGATGTAATTCAGGGTTCGCTGACTGTGGATAAATTGCTTGAGAATGTTGAAGCGATGGGAATTGAAACCAACTATAAGTCCCCTTTTATTGCTTTGGATATCCAGTGCGAATTACATTATGACATGGTTGAGCAGATTTTAAAACGTGTCAATGAAGCACGTGCAGAATTAGGAGTAGCACCGGTTTCATTGGATAGTGGCCTGATGGATGCAGCCATGCAGCGTGCGGCTGAATGTGTTGTGTATTATGACCATACAAGACCGGATCTTACCAGCTGTTTTTCAATATTCCCGTCATATTCGGGAAGCTGTGCAGAGAATATTGCTGTAGGATATACAACTGCTGACGCTGTAATGGACGGATGGATAGCGTCTTCGGGACATTATAAAAATCTTACTAACGAATCTTACAATTCTATCGGCATAGGAGCTGTGTATGCCAACGGTCAATGGTACTGGGCACAGGCTTTCGGCAGTTGTGAGCCTGACAGCTACACCATTGAAAGTAATTGTGA
>JBJENU010000114.1:0-2761 GCA_051880355.1 Lachnospiraceae bacterium
ATTGAGGAGATTTTGGGAAAATCTGGTGTCATCCATGCCATGCGTGATGATTTTACAAGCCAGCCATCCGGTGATTCCGGAGAAAAAATCGGATGCGGGGTTATTAAATAGTTGTACATTACAACAAAAGATGGTATAATAAGTTCAATAAAAGTTGCCGGGGCAAGAATATAAAATATACCGATATGCGTGGAGAATGCCGCAAATCGGTTCTATCCGCCCACAGGCGCATTCTCAGAATGGAGGATTCTATGTTAATTGAATTTGATGATTCGCTCGTTACAGGTAATGATACCATTGACGGGCAGCACAAGGAACTTATTAAAAAAATCAGTGATTTAATCACCACCTGTGAGGAAGGTGACGGAAAAGTTAAGGCAATTAAGATGCTTGACTATCTGGAGGAATACACCAACTTCCATTTTTCTGCTGAAGAGGAGCTTCAGAAGAACGCCAATTATCCTGATTTTGACACACATCATGCCAAGCATGAAGAATTCAAGCAGACAATCAAGGAACTTTACGAGTACCTTGAGGATTTGGAAGGTCCTACAGACGACTTTGTTGCAAAAGTCCAGAAGAATGTTGTTGACTGGTTATTCAAGCACATCAAATCAGCAGACCGCTCAGTTGCTGAATACATCCACCTTCACAACAATCCGCACACACTGTAAAATTAATTGTTATACACAAAATGACCCGGGCAGGTTCTTTTCTTTTTCCTGTCCGGGTCATTTTTATTTACAAACTTTTCTTCCTGTACAACAACGTCACAGCAATACCTGCTCCGGATGCCAGCAATAATATGATTAACTGCATCATATAGCCTCTGTCTCCTGTAGAAGGTGCTTCGGTCTGTGTATAATTGCACTGATATACTGCCAAGGTTCCTGAAACCTCACAGGCAGAAAGTAACATTGCATTGCCATTCTGGCTGTCAGAAGCCGGAATGAAGCACAATCCCTCAGGTGATACATCACCTTTAATCGGTTCATCAAATTCGCGGGAATTAATGTAATTTACAAATTTGGCATTTTCAGGCTCTGTAATATCATACACCATTACTCCACCAATGCGTTCAAGAGCAATAAAGGCATAATTCTTCTCTCCTATTACTCCTGTTACCACACTTTCAGGTTCAGGTCCTTTTTTGCCTGAGCGATTATCCGCTCCCGTTTTATCATTTGAAGCATTAAAGTAATCTGCAAGCTTATCAGCCGTAATCTCTTCAAAATCACTTCCGCTGTCATAAATAAGTGTCAACCCGTCACTCTTCACTTCGTAGATTGAGAAAGAGCGGCTGCCAAATATATAAGCCTTATCGGTGTCAAGACCATCCCACATATTGGCATTAAACCAGACTACCTTTTTATCAAGGGTCACATTGCCTGTAGGTGAAGAGGTGTTTTCGTATTCATTGTCAAGTCCTGCCCAATCGGCACGGCTGTCGCCTTCGTTGGCTGTGAGAAGATATGTTTTTCCTCCTGTTGTGACTACTGATATACCATCCGGCATTCTGATACCGAATACATTTTCATAGTTTTTAATTTCGATGGCGTCATTCTTCTGAAGGTCAATCTTAACTGTACCGTAATTCTGGAAGCCCAGCGGATATACTGCCTCAACTTTCCTTGAAGCAATGTCAACCACTGCAATTGCATTGGCCTCCTGCAATGATACATAGGCTGTATTTCCGGCAACTGCAATGTATTCAGGTTCAAAATCAGTAGAAGGATTTGTATTCTTCTGAATCAGAACTCCTGCTGATGTAAGCTCACTCCGCTTTGAATCAAAGTCATCAAAGTAGATGCTCTGAGCCGAGAGCCGGTTATCATTTCCAATTGTTACCACAGTTACTGAGCCCTTCGGGTCAATGCCGTTAATACCTTCCCTAGGCTCGCCCTCATCTGCCGTAAGAATTGTATTATTGTCTGCAAATACCAGCATATCAGGCTGTACACCTACGCTCACAACAGACTGAAGGGTAAGTGAGCCGTCAGCCTCACAGGCAAAAAGTGCCACAGTACCATTATCGGCATAATTCTCTGCCTGAATTGCAACGGCAAGTCTGCTTCCATCCAGAGACACTGCAACAGATGTCATATCACCGTAGCTTATACCATTTATAAGAGACTTGATGTCGTATTCAGTACCCTCAAGATTTTTAACCTTATCTCCTGATAAATCATCATTGAGATTAACTGCTATAAGCTTTCCTTTTACTCCACTTACAGCGTAAGCATAGCCATTCGACTTGTTATAAGCCACAATTTCAAGACTTCCTCCATCTGCACTCATTGCACCTGAATTATATCTGCCTGCAAGCTCTAACTGTACATTATCAGAAGAATTAGATAATCCCTCAACACGTGTATCACCGGTTATAACAGGCGTATAATCAGGTTCGCCCGAAACTGTATGAACGCTTCCGTTCTCACCCTTGCTGTTATGAGGTGCATACTGGGCTATATAGGCTTCGTCTACCTCAACCTGGCTCTTGTCCCATACCACCAGTGCAAAATCACCATGGTTGACACGCTTCAATGACTTCTGCTTCGATATTTTTGTTTCCTGACTGTCACCTGCTGTTACAGTATCAACAGTGACACCTTAGATATACAAACGATTTACACTTTTTTAAAGATGTATGTAATTGCAATTTAATAAATCAATTTAAGCATTTTCAAGATATAGGAGTTTTAGAAATAATAACATGTGGAGCTACACATGGTTATTTCCCTATTCTATATGTAAATGAAAA
>JBJENU010000115.1:0-2752 GCA_051880355.1 Lachnospiraceae bacterium
ATCAAGGCCAAAAAGGATGGATTCTCAGATAAATATTTAAGCCAGATTCTTGAAGTTTCAGAGGACGATATCAGAAACCGCCGTCTTGAGCTTGGTGTATGCGAGGCCTGGGAAGGCGTTCACGTAAGCGGTACCAAGGATAGTGCCTACTACTACTCTACTTACAATGCTCCGGATAAGAACCCTGTAAAAACCGACAAGCCTAAGATTATGATTCTTGGCGGCGGTCCTAACAGAATCGGTCAGGGTATCGAATTTGACTACTGCTGTGTACATGCTTCACTGGCACTCAAAAAGCTTGGCTTTGAGACAATTATCGTTAACTGTAATCCTGAGACAGTTTCAACAGACTACGATACATCAGATAAGCTCTACTTCGAGCCACTTACACTTGAAGATGTTTTGAGCATTTACGAAAAGGAAAAGCCGGTTGGCGTTATCGCCCAGTTTGGTGGTCAGACACCTCTTAACCTGGCTGCACAGCTTGAAAAGAATGGTGTTAAGATTCTCGGTACATCTCCTGCTGTTATTGATTTGGCAGAGGACCGGGATTTGTTCCGCGCAATGATGGATAAGCTTGGAATTCCAATGCCTGAGTCAGGAATGGCTACAACTGTTGACGAAGCTCTTGCCATCGCCAAGAAGATTGGATATCCTGTTATGGTTCGTCCTTCTTACGTTCTCGGCGGACGTGGCATGGAAGTGGTATATGATGATGAAAGTATGGTTGGCTATATGAATGCTGCCGTAGGTGTAACACCTGACAGACCAATTCTTATTGACCGTTTCCTCAACCACGCTCTTGAATGTGAGGCTGATGCAATCAGCGACGGCACACACGCATTTGTTCCTGCTGTTATGGAACACATTGAGCTGGCCGGTGTTCACTCAGGTGACTCCGCATGTATCATACCTTCTGTTCACATTACAGAAGAAAATGTTGCCACAATTAAGGAATACACAAGAAAAATTGCAGAAGAAATGCATGTTAAGGGTCTGATGAATATGCAGTACGCCATCGAAAACGGCAAGGTATATGTTCTCGAAGCTAACCCACGTGCTTCACGTACTGTACCTCTGGTTTCAAAAGTATGTAACGTGCGCATGGTTCCTATTGCTACTGATATTATTACTTCAGAAATCACAGGAAGACCATCTCCTGTTCCGGCTTTGAAGGAAGCTGTTATTCCATACTATGGTGTTAAGGAGGCTGTATTCCCATTCAATATGTTCCCTGAGGTTGACCCGATTCTCGGACCTGAAATGCGTTCAACAGGTGAGGTTCTTGGACTTTCACCATACTATGGCGAAGCATTTTACAAGGCTCAGGAAGCTACACAGACAAGACTTCCTCTCAGCGGCACAGTACTTATCTCAGTTAACCGCAAGGATAAGCCGGAAGCAGTTGAGGTTGCCAAGCTTTTTGAAGAAGCCGGCTTCAAGATTCTTGCTACAGGTACAACATATGAAACTATTACTGAAGCAGGTGTCAAGGCTGAACTTGTTAAAAAGCTTTACGAGGGTCGTCCGAATATCCTTGATTTAATCACTAACGGAGATATTGATTTAATTATCAACTCTCCTGTTGGTAAAGACAGCATCCATGATGACAGCTACCTGCGTAAGGCAGCCATCAAGGGCAAGATTCCGTATATGACCACCATTGCTGCTGCAAGAGCAACAGCCAAAGGTATCCTTTACGTCCAGAAGCATGGCGATGAAGGTGTTAAGTCATTGCAGGAATTGCACAGCGAAATCCTTTAATCCAACGCAAGGAGGTTTAACTATGAAAAAATTTAGAGCAATTGCCCTGTTACTTGTTGCTACACTTCTTTTGTCTGCCTGTGGCACTGTTGTTTCGGTTTTTAACCTTGAAGCTAATCATACAATTTTTAACCGCGGTAAACAGGTGGTAACTTTTAAGATTACTGATGAAGAGAAGTTCCCAAGCAACATTTCCAAAGATGACGTAACTTTCAGAAGCGTTTACACAGGACTTACCTGTGAATCAATTAATCGAATCAGTGATAAAGAGGTTGAAATAACCATTGGCGGCAGCTGTGAAGTCGTAGACGGATTAGGTGAAATTGTATTTAAAGATGGTGCCAACGAATATAAATATGCTAATAGAGTTTATGAGGCAACACTGATGGCTTCTAATAAATCAAGCTTCAAGAGCGGTGATAAATATAGCTTCAGTGCAACCTACAAATTGCCTTTAGGCACATTTACAGATGCAGCTGATAAGTATATAACTTATGACAAAACAAATGGTGTCTGGGATTTTTCATTTAATGCTGACAAGACCTCAGTTACAATTGAGGTAACCGACTGGACGGGCAGCACAGGACCTGAAGTAGTATTCCAACCAGAATCTAATACAATGGGCATAGAATTTAAAGTAAATCTTCGTTCATTAATTTAAAATAAAATGGTGTATTCCCGAAAAAAAGGAATACACCATTTTTTTATGCATTAAACATTACTTTTTCGCTGTTAAACAACTTGCCAATCAAAACGGTTATCACACCGCCGGCAACAAATGTGCTTATGGCAGAAACTGCAAACTGCATTGCTGTAAGGTCGCCTGTCAAAAGTGACTTCAATGTAATTGAACAGTTATAAAACGGAATTGCATACGGAACAACATCTGTACTTGCCTCACCGAACATTGCAACCATACCTACACCAATTACAAGGATATATGCAGGCATAACATACGTTGAGGCCTCCTTTGTATTCTTAGCATATA
>JBJENU010000116.1:0-2747 GCA_051880355.1 Lachnospiraceae bacterium
CATGGTACGGCGGTGAGATGAAGAAGGGTATGTTCTCTATGATGAACTACTATCTCCCACTTAAGGGTATTGCTTCAATGCACTGCTCAGCTAACACAGATATGGAAGGTAAGCACACAGCTATCTTCTTCGGTCTTTCAGGTACAGGTAAGACAACTCTTTCAACAGATCCTAAGCGTCTCCTCATCGGTGATGACGAACACGGCTGGGATGACAATGGCGTATTCAACCTTGAAGGCGGCTGCTATGCTAAGGTTATCGGCCTTGATAAGGAATCTGAACCGGATATCTACAATGCTATCAGAAGA
Organism: Lachnospiraceae bacterium; assembly: GCA_051880355.1. Lineage (GTDB taxonomy): Bacteria > Bacillota > Clostridia > Lachnospirales > Lachnospiraceae > JBJENU01. Next base: position 309 of record JBJENU010000116.1, read on the forward strand.
AACGCTCTTCTTGAGAATGTTACTGTAGCAGAGGATGGTAAGATTGATTTTGACGACAAGTCAGTTACAGAGAATACTCGTGTATCTTACCCAATCGACCATATTGACAAGATTGCCCTTAAGGTTAACAAGGTTTCTGCAGGTCCTGCAGCTGATAATGTAATCTTCCTTTCAGCAGATGCATTCGGAGTACTTCCTCCGGTATCAATCCTTACACCTGAGCAGACACAGTACTATTTCCTTTCAGGCTTCACAGCTAAGCTTGCCGGAACAGAGCGTGGTATTACAGAGCCAACTCCTACATTCTCAGCATGCTTTGGACAGGCTTTCCTTGAGCTTCATCCAACAAAGTACGGTGAAGAGCTTGTTAAGAAGATGGAGAAGAGCGGTGCTAAGGCTTATCTTGTTAACACAGGATGGAATGGTACAGGTAAGAGAATCACAATTAAGGATACACGTGGTATCATCGATGCTATTCTCAGCGGTGATATTAAGAATGCTCCAACAAAGAAGATTCCTATTTTCAACTTTGAGGTTCCAACAGAGCTTCCTGGAGTTAACCCTGCAATCTTAGATCCTCGCGACACATATGCTGATGCTTCTGAATGGGAGACAAAGGCTAAGGATCTTGCTGCAAGATTCCAGAAGAATTTCGTTAAGTATGAAGGCAACGATGCAGGTAAGGCTTTGGTTTCTGCAGGCCCTCAGCTTTAATTTATGATTCTTGAAAAAGCATAGTTTTAGAAGGGATATCTGCAATTTTGCAGGTGTCCCTTTTTTTAAGCAATGTGAGTTATAATGTAAAAAAATATGTAATTAATATCCAGAATAACCAAAAAAAAGTAGTTATTGTGAGATTTTTGTGTTAAAGTATAATAACAAATAATATTTAGGGAGGTTTAAAAATGGCTAAGAGATCACTTTTCAAAAAAGTGCTTAGTGTCACACTGGCAACGGTATTGGCTGTAACAAGCTTGGCGTTTGCTCCGGTTAAGACACTTGCAGACACAACTGCAGATGCAGAGTCAGGTCCGCTCACAACTGTGGTTAAGATGGCCAATGTAGGTGGCTGCACAGGCGGCAGTTACGTACAGACAGAGAACAATGCATTTGAGATTACAGGTGCAGGTTCTATTTTTGACAAGGACACCGGCAAGGACAGTTATAATTATGTGTACTTTGATGCACAGGGCACTATAACTGTAACTGCTAAGATTACTCCTGGTGCTGATAATAATTCAGGTATGGTCGGTATTATTGCAAGAAATGACTTGGAATCAGAGAGTCAGGCAGCCGGCGTTTACTACGATTACAGCAAGGGAACAATCCGCAACGGCAGACACGGCGGAGCAGGTACACTTGCTAATATTGCTGATGTTCCTGCAGACGGTATTTATATGAAGCTTGAATTTTCAGAAGGTGCCGTATATTATACTTTGGCAAAGGATGCTGCTTTTACAGACATTATCTACAACAGAAATGGTATGGGCGCTACAGGACTTAATGCCAAGAATGTTGGTTTCTTTGCAACAGAAGGCAACACTGCAACTATTTCAGAAGTTTTAATTAAGGTTGAGTACACAGATTCATTCGGCCGCAGCGTTAAGAAGGTTGTGTATGATTCAGAGACAGGTGAGTTGATTCCTACATTCTCTAATACTACAAATTACCAGTCAGCTGCAGGTACACCTGAGTACCTTTCAACATTTACTTCAAGCGTAGATGGCAACAAGCTCACACTCGTTAGTACCAAGGGTGCCAACAAGGGTGATATCCGTAGCGGTAAGAGCACAGATTATCTTCTCTTCCCGGCTACAACTAAGAACCTTACAATTTCAGCAGATATGACAATTAACAGTATGGATACAGGTACTGATAAGCACGGAGCCGGTATTGGTCAGTTCGCTGTCAATGAGATTGCAGTAACAGGAAGCAAATCATTGCTTGCCTGCTCAATGCTTCAGTACAACAAGAATTATGTAACACAGCTTCAATTTACTACGGCAGCTTCAGGAGATAATGGCGGTAATCCTAAGACAGAAGCTGGCGCCATCGCTGTGGGAGGAACATATAACCTTCAGTATACTAAGAATGATAATGAGACTGCTACACTTACAACAAAGGATGTAAGCGGCAAAGTTCTTGCCGAAGGCGATACAGATCTTACCGTTCAGCATGCTTCGCTTGGTTCAGGCAAGCTTGTACAGTATGGTATTGCTATCAGTGTTGGTAATGTTACAATTACTAACTTGACTCTTAAGGATTCAGATGGCTGGATTCTTTATGACCAGAATGATTACTATGTAGCTAAGGGTGTTGCACCTGAAGTAACAGAAGTTACAGGTACAGTTACCAATGACCGTCTCGCTATTGTTGTTGACTGGAAGGCAACAGAGGGTTCCGGCAGCTATATGTATGCTGTAATGGTATCTAAGGATG
>JBJENU010000117.1:0-2746 GCA_051880355.1 Lachnospiraceae bacterium
GGTCTATCTCATATTCAGACTTGCAGCCATAAGATTCACAGGTATCGCCTTATACCTGCCGGACTTTGGCATTGTGGAATTACTCGCCCTGTTTGCTGTTGTATTGAGCGTGTTTACTTTTGTAATACTCATATTTGAGCTGTGTAACAATACTTCAACAGCCTCGATATTATTATTTATCCTTTCTACACTTTCGCTATTTATTTCAGGAGGAATTTTGCCGGCGTCACTGCTTTCTGACGGAATTAAGGCTCTTGGCGTGGCCGTTCCTTCCACATACTGGCTCAACACACTAAAGCATATGTATGTTGGCATAGTACAGATTAACGATATTATTATTGTCACCCTCATTGGCATTGGTTTGTTCTGCTTAACAGGTCTTGTCAACAGGATTCGCAGGAGATTTGTATGAAAAAATCCGTTTTAATGTTCTATTTGTTATGTAAACGTCAATTAAAACAGCCGGTTCTTGTGCTGCTTTTAATAAGTATGCCAATAATGGGCCTGATTTTTCGTGCCATTCCGTCAATGCATGAAGGAGGAATTCCAAGTGTAGCCCTATATGCCCAAAGCAGCAATGAAACCGCCAATGCAGTTATTGAGCACATAATCTCCAATAATGACGGCATCCACTTTTACAGAGCTGACTCTGTAGATGAACTTGAGTCTGCAGTCATTGCAAAAGATGCTCAGTGTGGTTTCATTTTTGATGATAATATGAAGGACAATATACTTGACAATAAGGCCAATGACAGTGTAACCCTTGTAAGCAACGGCGGTGATTCAGTGACCGGCACTGTTACACAGATAGTATTTTCATCCATTATGACCGTTCTTACAAAGGATATTTCCATAAAATATATGGAGGAGCACGATTTTTTCAACAAAATCAGATGGCCCCTTGCCATGGAGTATTTTAACAGTCAGTTTGACACCATATATGCCAGCGGTTCATCACTTCAGATTAATTTCAAAACACTTATCACAGATAGTTCAAGTGAATATGATACCATTGACATGAAGAGTCAGAACAGTACTCTTCCCGTGCGCCCCCTTGTAGGTGTATTAATTTTTGTTGCCTGCATTCTTGGCGTACACAAGTGGCTTAGCGACCGCGAATCAGGTGTATTTATCCCCATGAGCAGGAGTACTGTTATGGCCAGCCGTTTCCTCTATGTAATAGTACCTGTGCTGCTATTCAGCATATCAGGAGTTATAACTGTTGTACTGTCAGGTTTTGCCCTGTCAGCCTCAGACGAAATTATGCTTACTTTTTTAAGTATTGTTGCCAATGTCATATTCGGCGTATTGCTTACTTTCATAATAAAGAAAAGCAGAACAATTATTGCTCTGCTTCCCGTACTTATAATATGCAGTTTGCTTATATGCCCTGTATTCACTGACATTGGCATATATATGCCGCTAATCAGGCTGGTTAATAAATTCCTGCCTCCAACTTACTTTATTGGAAAATTCTGATTATTAACCAACTTCAATCTTGCTGACTGAAACTTCGTAGGCAACTCTCTTCTCCACTTCTTCCTCGCCGATTTTCTTGGTATATTCTCTACTCTGAACTCGGCCCCAGATGAGAAGATGGGTTCCTACCTCCAAAGTCTCTGCATAGCGGGCATTACGTCCCCAGGCGATACAAGGAATATAGTCAGACTTGCCATATGGGCGGTTAACTGCAATGAGTACGTCTGCAATCTCTCGTCCTAATGGGGTCTTGCGGTATACAGGAGCCTTGCAGATATATCCGTCCAGGAAAATCTGGTTGGACTTAGCCTGCTCCAGAGGATACTCCTCAATGAATTCCAGTTCTCTTACAAATATTGATAAAACGAGCTTATTCTTAAGCCCCTCATGCCTGTTGTAAGAACGGAACTGACCTACGACAGAAATCTTCTGTCCCCTGTAATCCTGTGTTACATCCATAAGTCTCTCTGAAACCATTAACGGAATAACATCTGCCATATCACTTAAGCGGTTAACTGAAACATCCACCATATAGAAGCCTTCGCCGAAGACCTCATGGCTGTACCTGAATTCTGAAACTACCTCGCCTGTGATGCACACTTTGTTGTTTTCAATGACTTTATCAATCATCTTTGTATTTCTCCCTTCATTTAGCTACATATGTGCTTTATTAATTATTCTTTATTATTATATTCTCACGTTTCTAAAAATATTCCAAGGGATTTGAAAATATTTAATAATTTTTAATAATTATTAAAAAAATTTAATACTTTTTCCAAAATTTTATAGTGCATTTTTCTGTAAAGTATGATAGAATTAATAAGTTATGAGTATTTTTTGACTTGTTTTTAGAAAGGATTTTCAAATGAAGACAAAACGTGAAGACATTAGAAACATCGCAATTATTGCCCATGTTGACCATGGCAAAACAACTCTTGTAGACGAGCTCCTCAAGCAGAGTGGTACTTTCCGTGCCAATCAGGAAGTTGCTGAGAGGGTAATGGACTCTAACGATATTGAAAGAGAGCGTGGTATTACTATCTTAGCAAAGAATACTGCTGTTTTCTATAAAAATACTAAAATTAACATTATTGATACACCGGGCCATGCAGATTTCGGTGGTGAGGTTGAGCGAGTGCTTAAAATGGTTAACGGCGTTATACTTGTTGTTGATGCCTATGAAGGTGTTATGCCTCAGACAAAGTTCGTATTGCAGAAGGCACTTGATATGGACTTAACTGTCATTGTATGTGTTAACAAAATTGAC
>JBJENU010000118.1:0-2745 GCA_051880355.1 Lachnospiraceae bacterium
ATGCGGTCTGCTGACCTTCCGGTAAGAAGTATTCATCAGTATAGCCCCATTTATTATTTTCGTTTCCCTGATAGTCTGTTGGATAATAGTATCTGTATATCAGTAAATCATAGCCCTCCACTGATACAGGTTCCAAAATATCACTGCCAATTCTTTCTATAAACGCCTTAACACTGCTATGAGCATCTGAACCACCACAATATGAACCACTGGAAACATTATTTGCAATCTTCTCATCACATTTTAATGTTGTAGGCAATATTTTATTAAAATTACCCGGCATAAAAGAATAAGAACCATTAATACAGAATTTATTGTCAATAATCTTAAAATCGAGATAATAAGAAACTCCACCAATCTTACTTACGCTTTCAATAACAATTTTATCGTTATCATCACGTGCAGCCTTTACTCCCAGAGCTTCTATCATGTATACGCCTACTTTATCTACTTCGTAATAAGGGAAATAATGATTTACATCATCGTCTGCATACATTACCCTGTCTGAAACAACACACTCAGGTGATACCGTTGAATTGTCATAATCAATCCACACTTCTGTATTATCACCATAAACATATACGATGCATTCTTCATCAACAACTGTATATCCTACAGCGTCAATCAATGCCTGACTGTCCTCATCACTCATTACATACTCAGTTGAATTATCAACCCGAACATCAAGAGTCTCCTTCTCCGTAACTGTTGCAGCCTGAGAAACTGTCGGCAAGGCTGTTGCAAGCATTATGCCACACAGAAATGTTCCAAAAAACTTTTTTGCTTTCTTCATTTTAAATCATCCTTTCAGAATATATTATTGTTTGAAAAACTCAAAAAAAGCAGACCACATAAACCGCAGTCTGCTACAACTCCGATTTCTCACATACGGATATCCCAAGGCAGAATATCTCTGCCAATGGAATACCCTTGTGAGAAATCAAGAACAGGGTGTAAGTATGCGTCCACACTTATCACCCTGTAATATATCTGAAGGCTATGACTTGTTCTGCTATAACACAATTTATCTACTTGTAAATAACTCGTATGTACTGTAAAATAATCTTGTGTGTATCGCAGACTTTGTCTGTATCGTGTGGTAGTCGTATTACCATCCTTGCCCTGCACTGCTGGTAACAGTGTAGGGTGGTACACCATTTCAATCGTTCTTGAATTTCTCGTCTAAATTCTACCATACCAAATATACAAATACAAGTCTTAAAGTGGTACAATCCACTTTATTTTTTGTCGGACACTATCGTCACTTTTTTTAATTTTTCTCATCTATGAGCTTATTTGTCGGACACATAAAATCCATTTTTTCAAATCTCTTTCCTTCAATACATGCCTTCAAGCTGTTCTTTTGACCAATAATCTCCTTCTAAGCAATATCATATTCTCTATATAATTACAGCACCTTTTTCTTGTAATTTTTTAAAATATTTGTCTCTTTGTTTTTCAAATACTGTTCCAATATAAGTGGTATTAAGAGTCACTTTATACCCATTATCAATTGCGCCTAAAGCTGTAAGAGAAACACAGCCTCCACCGTCAACACCTATAACTTCTATTTCTGTTATTCCTTCCTCTTTTAAGAATCCTACTAATTCGGTATTTGAAAATGCATTACCCTCATACTTCACAAACACAAATTTGCTGACCAGTTTTAATCCTACGACAAGTTCTGCTTCCTTTGTTCCATCAAAGCATTTCACTGGTGCTATCTTATTAATCAAATTATTTTTCATCAAATTTCTGATATACACAACAACTTTTGCATCTGTATTTTCAATTGCCTCATTAACTCTTGTTAACAGGTCTTCTGAATAGTTAAACATTTTTGCATGGTTTATTCCTATAGTAACTTCTTGCATATCAATAACTAATAAAGCTTTGCTCATAATATGTCCTTTCAAATTAAATCTGAATCAACAACCAATAAATAAAGAGGGTAACACTATTCGCGGACACCAAATTACAACTGATACTATTCCGGCGCACAACTGATGCTTCAACAATTTTTTGCACCCCTTTTTAATTTCTAAGTTCTATATGCATTTTCCCTGCTAAAACACAGGTACATATTCTTCAAAAAAACGCTATCCAGCATATATAATTGACTACGTCAATTATCCTCGTCGCAGAAATGCTCTTGCAAGCAAGCATTTCTGTTTCCTCAAATCAAGGTTTCTTGCTTAGCAAACATACCGTCTCCACATGCCCCGTATGTGGGAACATGTCAAATGGCTGGCAGGTCTTAACCCTGTATCCACCCTTAACCAGTCTCTTAATATCCCTTGCCTGAGTGTCGGGGCCGCATGATATGTACACAATCCTGTCAGGCCTGATTGTCAGCAGAGAGTCGAGGAATTCAGGCGTACTGCCGCTTCTCGGTGGGTCCATAATAACAACATCTGCCTTGTTATTCTTTGCATACTCAACAAGAAAATCCCCTGCATCCGCATTGACAAAAGAAATATTCTTAATATTATTAATCGAAGCGTTGACATTAGCGTCATTGACCGCCTCCCTGTTAAGTTCAACTCCGATGACTTTCCCTGCTTTCCTGGCAGCTACTATACCAATAGTGCCAATGCCGCAATACGCATCAATCACAGTATCATTCCTTGTTATATCTGCAAGCTGGATAGCCTTCTTATAAAGCTTCTCCGTCTGCTGCGGATTAATCTGGTAAAAGGATGTAGGACCAATCCTGAAACGGCATCCGCACAGCACATCCTCAAT
>JBJENU010000119.1:0-2731 GCA_051880355.1 Lachnospiraceae bacterium
GGTGGAAAATTGCAATGAACTGGCAAAGCAGGTGCCAAGAGATGAGAACGGAAATTTAGTATGCCCTGAAAATCTTAACGAGAAGATTATAGACGCGCTTCACGGCATCTCAGGGGAATTTCCGAGAATGAAGGGTTATTTTCCTAATGCAAAGGCTATGTTGGGCTCTAAGTTTATGTATCAGACAGGAATGCTTGGAGTTTATTTTCCCTTCACCATGGAAGCTAATTACAACAAATATGTATCTGCGTCATATACAGCATCCACAATTGCCCATGAGCTGTCTCACCTGAAAGGCTATATGTTTGAAGATGAGGCCAATTTTATGGCTTACATTGCCTGTATTGCAAGTGATGACGTGACTGTTAGATATTCAGGCTTTTTGTCAGTGCTTGACTATGTTAATTCAGATGCACTGTGGGTTTATGCCCAGAGCGGACTTATGGAACAGATGGATTACCAAGAATTCTGCAAAGGTGTAACGGTCGATGAACAGGTATGGAGTGATGACCGGTGCTATACTGAACAGACAAGGGAAGAACTTGAAAACAGTAATTTCCTGATTGATACAGAAGTTATGGAAGAGCTTGGCAATAAATTTACCAGCTCATATCTTGACTATTATAATGTTGAGGCCAATTATGAGGAAGTCACAGCACTGCTTTTGCAGTACTATGACGGAAAACTTTATAATTAGCCGGCACAGATTTCAAGAATCTTATTGAAATCCAGCTTGCCTCCAAATATATCAAGGGCACTTCCGATGGTTACGTTGACGTGATTCATTCCAAGTGCCTTTAATTGTTGTAAATCTTCATATTCTCCAACGCCACCTGCGTAGGTTACGGGAATTGTGGTGAACTGACCCAGAAGCTTAACGAGAGGAACTTCGATTCCTTTGCATTTGCCTTCAACGTCTGCTGCATGGATTAAAAATTCATCACAGTAAGCGGACAGTTCTTCAAGTGTGTCTAAGGTTACGCATACGTCGGTGAATTTCTGCCATCTGTCTGTCACAATGTAGTATGAATCATCTTTTTTACGACAGCTTAAGTCAAGAACAAGGCGGTTTTTGCCAACCAGATTTACAAGTGCGTTAAGGTTGTCATAATTGATTCTGCCATCTTTAAAAACATAGGAGGTTACTATCACATGGGATGCACCTGCATTGATAAATTCAAGGGCATTATCACAGGTGATTCCGCCGCCCACCATAAGACCGCCGGGATATGAACCCAGTGCCAGCATAGCCTGTGCTTTGGTAGCTTCATAATATTCGGAGCCGGCAGGGTTAAGTAAAATAACATGACCACCGCGTATATTCATATCGGAGTACAATTTTCCGTAAAATGCCCCATCCTGTGCGGATACAAAATTTTCTCTGGCATAATTGCCTGCATCGGTGAGACTACCACCGACAATTTGCTTTACCTGTCCGTTATGTATGTCAATGCAAGGCCGAAATTCCATAATTTTCCTCATTTCCATAAAATATTACTAAAAATATTTTAGTGGATTTTATAGGATTTTGCAAGAATGATGTTGTAAAAATCAAAAAAAAGTGATAGAATATCTTTGCTAAAAATACTAGTATATGTTTTAAAATACGGAGGTAAGCATATGGGCGGCTTTTTTGCAGCGGCAAGTAAAGAGGATTGCGTGTTTGATTTGTTCTTTGGAACTGACTATCATTCACATTTGGGAACCAGACGCGGAGGTATGGCTGTATATGGAGAAAAGGGCTTTGACAGAGCTATTCACAATATTGAGAATGCTCCCTTCAGAACCAAATTTGACCATGATATGCAGAGTATGAAGGGATATCTTGGAATAGGATGTATTTCGGATTATGAGCCACAGCCGCTTATCGTTCGTTCACATCATGGAACATATGCAATTACAACAGTAGGCAAGATTAATAATACAGAAGAGATTCTTAATTCTCTTTTTACACATGGCAACTCACATTTCCTTGAGATGAGCGGTGGCGATATCAATCCTACAGAACTGGTTGCAGCCATTGTTAACCAGAAGGAAAACCTCATCGAGGGTATGCAGTTTGCACAGGAAGTTATTGATGGTTCAATGACATTTCTTATTATGACACCTAAGGGAATTTACTGCGCAAGGGATAAGATGGGCAGGACTCCTGTTGCCATAGGCAAGAAGGAAGACGGATACTGTGCAGCTTTTGAGAGCTTCTCATATCTTAACCTTGGTTATTCCGATGTCAGGGAGTTAGGTCCCGGCGAAATAGCAGTTATGACACCGGATGGCGTTAAGACTTTAGTAGACCCTAATAAGGATATGAAGATTTGTACATTCCTCTGGGTTTACTATGGATATCCTTCAAGCTCATATGAGGGAACAAGCGTTGAGAAAATGCGTTATGAGTGCGGTAAGAGAATGGCCATGCGTGACAATGTTAAGCCGGATATAGTTGCCGGTGTACCTGATTCAGGTACAGCTCACGCTGTTGGTTATGCTAACGAGTCAGGAATTCCTTTCTCAAGACCATTTATTAAATATACACCGACCTGGCCGCGTTCTTTCATGCCGACGATTCAGAAAAAACGTGATCTGATCGCTCATATGAAGCTGATTCCGGTTCACGACCTGATTAAGGACAAGAAGCTGCTGCTCATCGATGATTCCATTGTGAGAGGCACACAGCTGCGTGAGACCACAGAGTTTCTGTATGAAAGCGGGGCAAAGGAAGTGCATATCCGCC
>JBJENU010000120.1:0-2728 GCA_051880355.1 Lachnospiraceae bacterium
CCGCTTCCAAGCTTTGAGGGCGAGCCTAAATGGGTTGATATCACAGGCGATATTGATGAATTCACCGATATGGTATGGACAAGCCTTAATGAGGACAACAAGGTTTCCTTGTTTGTGAGATTTATTGATATTGCAACAGGTAAGTACGAGACAAGAATTATTAACAAGAATAAGTAGGAGAAAAGACAATGAACGAATTACAGTTGAAGTATGGATGTAATCCTAATCAGAAGCCATCAAGAATTTACATGGAAGACGGAAGTGAGCTTCCGGTTACAGTGCTTAACGGTAAGCCGGGCTACATTAATTTCCTTGACGCTTTTAACGGCTGGCAGCTTGTAAAAGAGTTAAAACAGGCAACAGGCCTTCCTGCTGCAACATCTTTTAAGCATGTATCGCCTGCAGGCGCAGCAGTAGGACTTCCTCTTGATGATACGCTGGCTAAGATTTACTGGGTAGATGACTTGGGAGAGCTTACACCGCTTGCAAGTGCTTATGCAAGAGCAAGAGGTGCAGACAGAATGTCTTCCTTTGGCGATTTTATTGCCCTTTCGGATGTATGCGATGCCTGTACGGCTAAGCTCATTAAGAGAGAAGTTTCAGATGGTGTTATTGCACCGGGTTATACAGACGAAGCTCTTGAAATCCTCAAAGCCAAAAAGAAAGGCAACTATAATGTAATTCAGATTGATGAAAGCTACACACCTGCTCCTGTCGAGAAGAAACAGGTGTATGGAATTACTTTTGAGCAGGGAAGAAATGAGCTTGACATCAACGGTGATTTACTTTCTAACATTGTTACAGATAACAAGGAGATTCCGGAGTCAGCACTTATTGATATGAAGATTGCACTTATTACCCTGAAGTACACCCAGTCTAACTCAGTGTGCTATGTTAAGGGCGGACAGGCAATCGGTATCGGTGCAGGCCAGCAGTCAAGAATCCACTGTACAAGACTTGCAGGAAGCAAGGCTGACAACTGGTTCTTACGCCAGTCGCCTCAGGTAATGGGACTTAAGTTCAAGAGCACAATCGGCCGTCCTGACAGAGATAACTCAATTGACATTTATATGAGTGACGATTATATGGACGTTCTTGCAGATGGCGTATGGGAGAATATTTTTGAAGAAAAGCCACCTGTATTTACCCGTGAGGAAAAGAGAGCATGGCTTGACAAGATGCAGGATGTAACATGTGGTTCAGACGCATTCTTCCCATTCTCAGACAACATCGAGAGGGCTGTTAAGAGTGGAGTTAAGTACATTGCCCAGCCGGGCGGTTCAGTAAGAGATGATGTTGTTATTGATTGCTGTAATAAGCATGGACTTGTAATGGCATTTACAGGAATCCGTCTCTTCCATCACTAATCAGATACGGAGAAGGACAAATGGCAGAAAAAGTTGAAAGCGCGTTAGAGAAAGCAGCATTAGAGTTACCTGTAGTTGAGTTCCGCGAGCAGGCACAGCCGTTTTTAGAGCTTCTTATGCAGTATAAATGCGCCATAAGGGAAGTTGAAACTAAATTGCAGGTACTTAATGAGGAATTTTCAATTTATTACAAGAGAAATCCATTTGAGAACATTAAGTCAAGAATTAAGAGTCCGGAGAGTATATTCGAGAAGCTTCAGAGGAAGGGTTTTGATACAACTACCGAGAGTATAGAGAAAAATCTTTTTGATATTGCAGGCGTGAGAGTTATATGCTCCTTTCCTGAAGATATCTATGCACTTGCAGAGATGCTTGCAAAGCAGGATGACATTGAAGTTGCTGAGGTGAAGGACTACATTAAGAATCCCAAGCCTAACGGATATAGGAGCCTTCATCTGATTCTTGATGTGCCAATCTTTTTGTCTAACCGCAAAAAGCATATGAAGGTTGAAGTGCAGTTCAGGACCATTGCAATGGATTTCTGGGCAAGCATAGAGCATAAGCTGAAATACAAGCATGATGTTGACAATCCTGAAGCAATTGTTCAGGAGCTTAAAATGTGTGCCGATATTATCAGCGAAATGGATTATAAAATGCAGTCAATTCACCATGAAATTCAGGGTGATGGAGTTGATTTGTACACACCAAAATAATTATTATCAAGGGCTGTAAATAGTTTATTTACAGCCTGTTTTGGTAGTTTTTGAATTGTAGTTAGGAGGTTTGGATTATGTACGACAAACTGACAGAAAAAGATATAGAAAAAATTCAGGAAGAAATAGATCACCGCAAGCTTGTTGTGAGAAAAGAGGCCATTGAGGCAGTAAAGGAAGCAAGGGCTCAGGGCGATTTGAGCGAAAATTTTGAATATTACGCAGCAAAACGTGATAAAAATAAAAATGAGAGCAGAATCCGTTATCTTGAAAAAATGGTAAAAACTGCCCAGGTCATTAAGGACACTTCGGCACAGGATGAGGTGGGCCTGAGCAATACAGTCACAGTCTACATTGAAGAAGATGACGAGGAAGAAACCTATAAGCTGGTAACAACAGTCCGCGGTAATTCCCTTAATGGCCTCATAAGTATTGATTCGCCCCTTGGCAAGGCAATCCTTGGCAAAAAAGTGGGCGACAGGGTTCTGGTTGAGGTTAATGACAAATACAGCTATTATGTAGTTATCAGAGATATTAAAAAGACAGTAGATGATGGAAGCGACGCGCTTCGTGGTTTTTAGGAGGTAATTATGATTAGGCCACACAGATGGGAGCATTTTTCTACAGGAATTTTTACAAAATTGAATG
>JBJENU010000121.1:0-2700 GCA_051880355.1 Lachnospiraceae bacterium
AGCCTCTTGTATACTTGATACAGAGATCGGTGAAATTATAGCACTCGCTGATGTATTTACCGTCTTCTCCAACTGCAACAGTGGCAAGACCGGTACTCACAGCCCAGTTCCTCATAATCTCCTCGAACTTATTCATGTCACAAAAATCCTGAATCCTCATATATACTCCTTCCCAAAGCTTAAGCTATGTCAATCATTCAGCACCCAGCTTCATTTTAATCTCTTTAATGACCTCAGCAACGGTATCCAGCGTGTCAAGAATCCTCTTCATCTGCTCCTTCTCATCATCATCAATGACACCGTCCTTAAGAATGTCAATCAGTTCCTTGGATGCTCCGTCCATATCCTGGGCATAGCCAAGAAACTTAAGAACAAGTCTGTCAAGACCTTCATCCGGGGCGAGCTGCAATCCTTCCTTCAGCAAATAATCTATTGACACGCCAAAAAATCTGGCAATATCAACAAGCTTATTCGTCTCAGGCAAAGCAACACCCATCTCCCATTTAGAAACAGCCTGTCTGCTGACTTCCAGCTTATTTGCAAGGTCTTCCTGGGAATACCCCGCATCAGTCCTAAGCTTATACAGCTTCTGTGCAAATTTCATTATTTTCCTCCGTCACTTATACTTCTTATATGATACCAGACTTTTACAGAAAATTCAACAAAAAAATACTATTTATGACAATTAGTTAACAATTTTGTTCCTTGCACCACATATAGCAAAAAGCCTGTGTCCTGGCCGCAAACCTGTGCTCTTTAAGAAGAGTTCTCACTTCCTGCCTTGTGTACCAGCCCGCCTCGATTTCTTCAACATCAGACGTACTTTTCTTAAATTCTCCACGGGCCTTGCCCACAATGCACTTGTTGGTTTCATTACTGAAGCCTACGGCACTGTAACTTGTCCCTATGATGTCATCAATCTCATACAGCTCAAGTCCTGTCTCTTCCCAAAGCTCCCGGACAGCGCTCTGTATTTCATTCTCACCGGGGTCAATAAGCCCTGCCGGAAAATTATAGACCCATTCCCCCACGGCCATTCTGTATTCCCTGTTAAGAAGAATCTTATCGCCTGACTCATTGGTGGCAATAATCACAACAGCATCCGCTTCTTTTCCGTGGAGTCTTTCAAAAGAATCTATATCCTTTTCACGGCTTATCATTTCGTATATCTTGGTCCGGTTATCAGATGTCTCATATTCAACATTGTATCTGGTAATAAATTTTCCTTCAAAAACCTTCTCTATACCCTTGTAAAGCATATATACCTCCGGCACTGTGAAAAACTGGCACAAAAATCTTATTTGTATAACTTTTCCGTCATAACATCCATGGCAACTTTGCTGAGCATCATAATCATACCTTTTTCATGCTCTGACCATTTTCGTGTTCTGCCAAAAATATCATATTCTATAACGACCGGCTTTTCCTTATCACCATTGGTGACAAATATATATGCTGAATTATTCTGCTTTTCCAGCTTCTCATACACATCAGGGCAGCTCTCTTTTATCTCAAGGATATTGTTAATTGAATATACACCAAAATCATCAAAATGGCCGGCAAAAGCAGTATTTTCCATAAACTCTGCACTCTTCACAGGGTTAATGTAGTCTCCTGATGTAACAACTCTTTTATAGTCCTTTCCGCAATATACGCTGATTCCGTCAATGTTGTACTTTTTCCTTACCTCATCAAAAAATGCCGTGTAGTCATCATTATCATAGAGTGACAGCTTTTTCATCATCTCAGCCGTAAGATTACACATATGGTAGCAGTCATTTACAACAATTGCACTTGCGCTGCTGATATTATTATCATCCTCGTCAATACTTCCGTGGACTTCAGGCTTGTAGAGAATATATCTGTTTCTTCCCTTAGCCTTGGCAATATACAGACACTTATCAGCCACCTTTAAAAGTCTGTCATAATTTCTTCCGTGCTCAGGATATTTTGCTATACCAAGTGAAGTTGTAACCTCTAACTCCGGCATTTCACTTTTGCAGCTCCAGGCAATGTTCTTACGCATAGTTTTAAGCATCATCAGCAGTTCTTCTTCATTTGTTATCTTATTCACTATGATAAAAAATTCATCGCCGCCAAACCTGCCCACATAACCACGGGCATTAAGGGCATTCTTAATGCAGTCAGACACACGCATCAGGACCTCATCACCAAACATATGACCGTAATTATCGTTAATAGACTTAAAATAGTCTATATCCATCATTATTATGTATAACGGCTTATCCTCAGCGCCTGAAATAATGTCCACAGAAAGCTCACTTATGGCACGCTTGTTGTACAGACCGGTTCCCGGGTCAATGGCATACTGTGACAGATAATATTTGTCCATCTCAACGTGGTCAATAATCTTGGCAACAGCCGTAAGCATATACTTTTTGTTATCCTGATACATAATACGTCCCCGGATATTAATTCGTGGCTTGATATTGAAAAACACGCCGTCTATGGCAATCTCAATGTTATCCTTGCGGCTGTCAAGGCTGTCATACAAAGCTGCAAATTCAGCCTTCTGCATATATGAATATGATGAGCTTGCATCTACACGTCTGCGCATATCGTCCAGACTCTCATTAAATATAACCACACCTCTGTTGCTTATATATTCAAATATATTAATCATCCGTGTATCGTAATAATACTCAAAATACATATTATTGCTTACACTCATAAACTTTC
>JBJENU010000122.1:0-2696 GCA_051880355.1 Lachnospiraceae bacterium
GGATATGAAGCCTATTACTGAGGAACGCAAGAAGGTTTGTGACGGAATTGTAAGGGAGAAGGTTATAATCCAGACCGAGCCTGATATCTGGATGCCGGTATTTATACTCATACCTGAAGAATGTCACAATAACAGGGATGCCAAGGTTTTTATAGCTCCCTGCGGTCATTTGGGAGGCGGCAAGTATTCAGTCGCCGGCGATACAACAATTCCTTTAGTGTGTAACGCAATACAGGAATATAATTATGATTATGGTCTTCAGCTGGCCCGTAAGGGTTATGTTGTGCTGTGTCCGGATGCAAGAGGTTTTGGAGAGAGACGTGAGGCGGCAGATCAGGCAGATGAGGATATACTTAATTCTTCATGCAGTCAGCTGGCACATATGGCAGAACCTCTGGGAATGTGCCTTGCAGGTATGTTTACGTGGGATTTGATGAGGCTTGTGGATTACATAGAGGAACGCGGAGAATGGGATGATTCGGATATAGGCTGCGTGGGCTTTTCAGGAGGCGGTATGCAGACACTCTGGCTGGCAGCATTGGATGAACGGATAAAGAAGGTTATTATAAGCGGGTATATGTACGGTTATAAGGATTCACTTCTGGAATTAAGCCGTAATTGCAGCTGCAACTATGTTCCGGGACTCTGGGAATATTTTGATATGGGCGATATAGGTGCACTTATGGCACCTGCCAAGGTTATAATCCAGTCCTGCAAGGATGACAAGCTCAACGGGCCAAGAGGAATTGTCAATGCCGTGGAGCAGGTGAATATTATGAGAGATGCCTATGACTTGGTGGGAATGCCGGATAACATTATGCATGATATATGTGACGGCGGGCACAGATGGCATAGTGAGAGGCTGGATGAATATTTGAGGTTCCTAAACAGATAGGTATGTAACTGTAACGGGGCTGCTGTCAAAAGCAGATTAATAATCTGCCTGACAGCAGCTTCCTTTTTTGTATCAGGATAAGGTATGCCCCGTTACTTGTTTTCATTGTAGTTCATCTTCCTGTTTATTATTTTTTCGATTAAATTGATGCACTTGTACAGAATTATTGCAAGTATACATAAAATAAAAACAGACATGATTACCCAATCCATTTTAAAGGTCTGTGAACCATATATAATCAGGTAACCAAGTCCTTTTCTTGCAGCCAGAAATTCACCGATTATTACGCCTACAAGACTTAAACCTATATTAACTTTCATTGTGCTTATTATTGCCGGCACACTTCCCGGAAGGACAAGTTTGAAAAGTAAATCTTTTTTTGTACCGCCAAGAGTCTGTATGAGTTTAACCTTTTCAGGGTCTGTCTGCCTGAATTCGGTGTACAGAGTTATTATGGTGCCGAATATGGCTACAGATATGCCGGTGACAATAATAGTTTTAGGATTATTGCCAAGCCATACTATGAGTACAGGAGCAAGGGCAGATTTTGGAAGGCTGTTAAGCACAACCAGGTAGGGCTCCAGTACATCGGAAACAAGCTTTGACAGCCACAGTATAATGGCAAATCCTATGCCAAGTACAAGTATCAGAAGGAAGCTCAGTAATGTTTCGCCGATGGTAATGAACATATGTGCAAAAAGAGTATTTTCCTGTATCATTTTAATTAATGCAGAAATTATCCTTGAAGGCGAACTGAATATGAAAGCATTTAAAATGCCTATTCCGGCACATATTTCCCAGGCTGCAAAAAATCCTATAAAAAGGGCAATTCTAAGAAAAATAACCGTATGCTTGTAGCGGTGCTGTTGTTTTATATAAGCAATCTGTTTAGAACCCATTGTTTAACTCCTTCCAGATTGTGTTAAAATAGTCATTAAATTCGGGTGCACTTCGTGAAGAAAATGGTGTACGGTTTTCTATTGTAAGCTTTATTGGTATTATATTATTTATTGTGCCCGGACGGTCACTCAGAACGATTACCCGATCGCCCATTGAGATGGCTTCGGCAATATCATGAGTTACAAGTATGGCAGTTTTTTCCTGACTTTTAATTATTGAGCCGATGTCGTCGCTTACGGTGAGACGTGTCTGGTAATCCAGTGCGGAAAACGGCTCATCAAGAAGTAAAATGTCAGGCTCTAATGCAAGAGTTCTGATAAGTGCAGCACGTTGGCGCATACCTCCGGATAATTGTGAGGGCCTGGATTTTTTGAATTCAGAGAGTCCATATGCGTCCAGCATATTATCTATGTTTTTTCGGGCTTTTGGAGTGTCCTTTTTTTGAATCTCCAGACCAAGGAGAATATTACTGTAGATACTTCTCCATTCAAAAAGGTTATCTTTTTGGAGCATATAGCCGATACGTGTGTTAGGTTCAAGTTCAATTGAACCTTTATCCGGTTTGAGAAGACCGCAGATAAGTGATAAAAGTGTTGATTTACCGCAGCCTGATGGGCCAACAATTGATACGAATTCTCCCTGCCGGATATCAAGATTTATGTTGTCAATAGCGGGAGTTTCTCCTGATGTTGTATGGTATGAATATGATAAATCCTTTATGGAAAGAATAGGTTTCATAATATTACCCACTTTTTAAATCTTTTGTTATAATATTGTATGATTTAATGTTAATATGGGTGCAATGAAAATCCTGAAAGGAGCTAAAATCTGGAAATTATAGATATAGCAGTCATAGGAGCCGGTCCGGCAGGTATGTCCGCGGCAATTTATGGAATAAGAA
>JBJENU010000123.1:0-12120 GCA_051880355.1 Lachnospiraceae bacterium
CTATGAGCTGGGAACCAGAGAAATATTGCTGGATGATTACATTGCAGGTGTCATCTGCAATTTTGAAAAGTGGGCAGACCTTGATAATGATAATGCTGAAATGGTAAAAACTCTGGCCGTTGTGATTCGCACCAATGTTGCCTGGGTTATGCAGGAAAATACAGTGATTGAAGCCGAAAAACTGCCGTTTAAGTACGATGGCAACAATATTCTGGTCAAAAATTATGGCTCTGATGCCACAAAAAAAATAGCTTTTATCAATGAAAATGTTAAGTCTACCAGTGGATTAATATTGAAGGATGAATCAGGCTTTGTGTACTGTGGGTATTATGAGAGCACAAGGAATATGAAAGGGACTAATGATACGGGACTAAGTCTTGCAACTGCAAGGGAAATGACAAGACAGGGAAAGAATTATGAGGAAGTGCTAAAGAATTTTTTTCAAAATTTTACAATGGTAATTGATTATAACTGATTGACATAAAGTTTGTCCTGTGCTATACTCTGAAAGTAGCAGGGATACTGCAAAATACACGAAAAAGGAGATAACAATTATGAAATTTGTTTGTACAGTTTGTGGTTATATTTACGAAGGAGATTCACTTCCGGCTGATTTCAGATGTCCTGTATGTAAGGTGCCGGCTGATAAGTTCAAGGCAGTAGAAGGCGAACTTACACTTGCTGCAGAGCATGAGTTCGGCATATATGCTAAGACAGTTAAGAACAATCCTGATATCAGCGATGAAGATAAGAAGTATATTTTTGAACAGCTCAATGCTAATTTCCAGGGCGAATGTTCTGAAGTTGGTATGTACCTTTGCATGGCAAGGGTTGCTGCAAGAGAGGGATATCCTGAAATCGCTCTTTACTGGGAAAAGGCTGCTTTTGAGGAAGCTGAGCATGCTGCCAAGTTTGCAGAGTTACTTGGTTCAGACCTTGAGCCAAGCATGACAGATTCTACCAAGAAGAATCTTGCTTGGAGAGTTGACTGTGAGTTTGGTGCTACAGCAGGTAAGTTTGACTTGGCTAAGTGCGCAAAGAAGAACAACCTTGACGCAATCCATGACACAGTACATGAGATGGCAAGAGATGAGGCTAGACATGGCAAAGCTCTTAAGGGATTACTTGAGAGATACTTTGGCTAAGCTATAAGCTATGCAAAAATGGTAAAATAACGCCCTGCAGGTACAATACTTGCAAGGGCGTTTGTTTTTGTTGTACAACAAAACGCTTCGCGAGGATGCTATTTTATATCCCTAAATTGTGTTTAAAAGCAATCGCTGACACTATATGTTGGACTTGTAAAATATGGCAAAATATTGTATAATTTAGACAAGTATTTTGGTAGTGTGTAACACATAAAATATATAAATATGCATTAGGAGATTGGGAGTATGTTTTCGTATAGGGAATTTTGGGATGCCTTGAAAGTGCAGGCTGGAAGCAATAAGAAGTTCAGTAATTATTTCAGGGGCTTTATGACAAAGCCAAGCCAGGAAGATGTTAATTGTAACCTTACTACCGGGGCAATTACTCTGTCACTTGTTACTAATATGAAGGCTCATTATCTGCAGGTTCAGGTGCTATTTGCAAATCAGGATTATGTCCACTGCAGATATTACCTTGAAAATTTGGATTTAATCTGCCATTTGTTTCCGGGCGAAGCCATTGAAACTAACAGGGCGATATCCCCAACAGCATTTGGTATTAAGTATACTGATGTTTTTCTTACAGCAACTAACCGATGGTCAGAGTATTTTGATTTCTTTATAAATCATGCCGTTCTTTTGCAGCAACTCATTGATAAATGTGACTGCGGATATTTGAAGAATGAATTTCCTACAGAGAAATTCGCCAAGCTTCTTGATGAGCTGAATGAGGTAGAACAGCCGGCAGAAGAGCAGGTAGAGCAAGAGGCAGAACAGCCTGTAGAAAAAGAGGCAGAACAGTCGGCAGAAGAGCCTGTAGAAAAAGAGGCAGAGCAGCCGGCAGAGGAGTATGTAGAGCAGGAGGCAGAGCAGCCGGCAGAAGAGCAGGTAGAGCAAGAGGCAGAGCAGCCGGCAGAAGAGCAGGTAGAACAGGAGGCAGCAGCCGGTAAAGAAGAACAGATTGTTGACGTGGCAACGCAGGAAGAGCAGAATACTGAAGAGACAGACAGAACGGGCAAAAAGAAGCTTTTCAATCTGTTTGGAAGAAAAAATAAGGGTGAAGTTCGGACCATTGAGAATGATGTAACGGCTGAGGTACAGGAGAATGTTGAGGCAACAGAGGAAGTCTCTCAGGACATCGCTCCGGCCACAGAAGAACCTGCTTTTGATACTGCAGCCACGGAAGATGAGATTACCCCGGATGTGGCATCACTTGAGCTTCAGGCAGATATCAACCTTTTGGATGAACTCAGCAGACTTGACTTCAAACAGGTTAATGAAGGGTTTGTCTATGGTGGACAGCCTAAGCAGAAAGGCGATGCATTAAGTAACGGTTTACATAGAATTTATCCAAGAGATGTCCAGGTTGCCGTTAATGCATTAGCCAGGGCACATTTTGTGTGTGAAATTGATGAAGACCATACAACATTTATCAGAAGGAACTCCGGTAAAATGTATACAGAACCATTGCATCTGGTTCCAATGTCTCAGTCGGATAATTTTGATGTGTCTCTGGATGTGGAGGAGAATATAGTTTCCCTGTGTTGTAACTGCTGCAATCAGATTAAATATGGAAAGTCAGCGGAATCAATAATCAAGAAGCTTTACAATGCAAGAAAAGAGGCTTTGGAGAAGGCCGGAATTAAGATTACAATTGAAGAACTTTTAAGTATGTATGGTCTCTGATAACCATGGTACATAAGCTAAGCCCGTATCATATCAAGATGCGGGCTCTTTTTTATATGTATAGTATTAAACAGATTGTTTCCTACTTCCACAATCCTGATCTTAAAAAATAAAAAATTCCTCTTGAATATTTTTTGAGATGTAGTATAATAATATCAACACATAGTATTAAAAACTACATATAAAGATAACAAGACTATATGACGAAATGAGAATATTTTGAAAGAAGGGATTTTTATGAAATTTAAATTAAAAGATCCGGGTAGTGCAATTACCCATTTTATAGGAATGGTAATGGCTCAGGTTGCATCCATACCACTCATTGTAAGAGCTGCAAGGCATCAGGAGTCAGTGTATGTTGTGTCTCTTACAATCTTTATTATAAGTATGATTATGTTGTATTGTGCCAGTACTGTATACCATACCTTTGATATTTCAGACAAGGTTAATAAGATTTTAAGAAAAATTGACCATCTTATGATTTACGTTCTGATAGCGGGAACATATACCCCTGTCTGCCTTATTGTGCTTCATGGCAGAACAGGAATAATGCTGCTTTCCCTTGTGTGGGGAATTGCCATAGTGGGAGGAACAATTACACTTTTGTGGATTAACTGTCCAAAATGGTTTTCTTCGCTTTTGTACATTGCCATGGGATGGGTTTGCATCTTTGCGTTTACCCAGATACTTGATTCATTATCGGCGGGAGCTTTCGGATGGTTGCTTGCAGGGGGAATTATTTATACAATCGGCGGTATAATTTATGCGCTGAAGCTTCCGATTTTTAATTCAAAGCATAAAAATTTTGGCTCACATGAGATTTTTCATCTCTTTGTGATGGCAGGAAGTGCTTGTCATTTTGTTTTTTGCTTCCAGTATTTGACAAACTTTCCAATTGCTTAAGGTATAATTGTTTTAAATTCGGGCAATATATTAACATCATTTATAAAAAGAGGTGTTAATGTATGAAGAGACGAAAAAGAATAGACAAATTCAAAGTGGCTTCTGCAGTGCTTTCTCTGGCGATTGTGGGAGCCCTTATGTTTGGTATTGTTTCTGTTGTTAACAACGTAAAGGACAATGCCAAAAGAAATTATAATGTGTCAGAGTCCGGTACAAATGAGCAGAACGAAACTCGCGAGTATGAGAACCAGGTAGCACAGAAAGAGACAAGTGAGCCCGAGACAAAAGCTCCTGAAGTAACAGAAAAACCAACAAAGGTTAATGTTGAAACTCAGGCACCTACCAAAGAACAACAGCAGGTAGTGGCACCTTCAGCCGCGAAGGCAGAGTTTTCTTTCAACGAGAATGACATTCTGGAGTGGCCTGTTAAGGGGGAGTTGGTTCTTAAATATAATATGGAATCAACAATTTATTTCCCGACACTGCAACAATATAAGTGCAATCCTGCAATTTCAATCAGTGCAGCAGTAAACACCCAGGTAAAGGCCGCAGCGGCAGGCAAGGTTGTAAAGATTACCCGGAATGAAGAGACAGGTACTACTGTTATTATGGATATTGGTGACGGATATAAGCTTACCTATGGCCAGCTTAAGGATGTTGTTGTAAAAGAAGGAACTGTATGTATGGCGGGGGATGTTATTGGAACAGTGGCCGAGCCAACTGCGTATTATGTAGTAGAAGGCGCCAATCTTTATTTTGCAATGGAAAAAGACGGCATAAGTGTCGATCCAACTTTGTTTTTAGCTGAATAACCGCAAACTCTAAAAACAGTATCCGGATATTTTATATAGATGGCGGCAGCGCAGCCGCCTACATATGGGATTTATGAAAAATGTGTGAATTTGATTTTTTTACTTTATTTTTCTCCGATTATATGATATAAGTATATAGTCAGGCTTTTTATAAAAAATAGTTGGAGGAAATAAAATGAAGTTAAAGAAATTTGTTGGCTTGGGGCTGGCTACCGTTATGGCAGTTTCAATGACAGCATGCGGTTATGCTTATGAGAAACAGTATAAGAAGGATGTTAAGACATATTCCGAATATGTTACGCTTGGTGAGTATATGAACCTTGAGGTAGAAGTGGACAGATCTACACTTGAAGTTTCGCAGGAAGATATTGATGAATATATTAATAATATTCTTAAGAATTACAGCACCACAGAGGATATAACCACAGGTGTAACCAAGAAGGATGACGTAATTGTGCTTGATTACAGCGGAGCTTTTGATGGTGAGAAGTTCTCAGGCGGAACGGCAACAGATGCTACCTATACAATTGGTTCAGGAAAGTTTATTGCTGATTTGGACAAGGGACTTGAAGGACTTACTATCGGTCAGGAATATGAGATTCCTGCCACATTCCCGGACACATATTCAAATGCGGATTATAGAGGCAAAGAGGCTATCTTTACTGTAACTGTCAAGAAGATTGTGGTAACAAAGTTGCCGGAGCTTAACGATGAACTGGTTAAGGAGATTGCCGAAGACAATGATCTTGACATCAAGACAGTTGATGAATTTAATCAGCTGGTTAAGGATGAACTTACAGAGAGCAAGAAGGAGACATTTGAGAATACCAAGAATGCAGATGGCTGGACTAAAGTAATAGAGAACAGCAATGTAAGCGGTTTTGATGAGAAGGAACTTGCCAGTCTTGAAGCAACCATTAAGAACAATGTTCAGACACAGTTTGAGACATATGGTTCATACTACAATATTACAACAATTGATGCATGGATTAAGAACTACCTCGGATTTACTGATGAAGCTGAATATAACCAGTATGTAACTGATTATGCCAAGGATTATCTCACAGAGAGAATGGTTGTTACCATGATTGCTGAGAAAGAGGGAATTGCAGTTACTCAGGATGAAATTGAATCTCTCGGTGAAGACACAGCTAAGGAATATCAGTATGATTCATATAAGGAATTGTACAAGGAATTTGGCGATGACATTGAATTAGAGTTAGGTTACCAGCTTCTTTGGGATAAGGTATACAACAAGATTCAGCCTACATTTGTAGAGGTTGACAAGAAAAAGGAATAATTAATTTAGTGGAATTTTTGAAAGGCGTTAAAGTCGGAAGTTGACTTTAACGCCTTAATTACATTATACAGAATCAGAACAACGCTGTAGTCTTTTTTACAAGACCTATAACCTGGTCTGATTTATCAAAATACATTTCTTTCAAAGCACTCTTTAAGCCTAAAAGATATTTTGTTTTCATCTCAACCGGCATAGTGTTCAGAGTTGGCAGAGCGCAGAACATCATTCTTATGTGACCTATAATATTGGCAATGCCCATAATCTGGGATAACTCATCTTCACCTATACCTTTAAAGTAAAAACGGACTACCCTGCTAAAAAAGCTTACTGCAGTCTGGATGTCAAGTCCAATCAGCTTCCTTACACGTTCTTCTCCCTGACCAAGCAGGTAGTGGTATGGCAGATACATATGGCCGAATTCGAAAATAGGGTGGCCCATGCTTGTGTCTGCCATATCAATAAGCAGAAGCTCGCCGTCCTGCTCAAAAATATTATGGGTATGTAAATCTCCGTGTATAAGAGTATCTCTCTCGGGAACAGAGTCATACAACTTATGTATCAAAGCAATTTCATCTGCCGTAAACAGACCGCCATCCAGTGAATTGTTGAGAATATCAGCATTTTTATGGGCTATCTCAACAAAGGAGAAAAATTTTTGGGAATCATCATGAGTAGTGCCAAGAATTTTTAAAAGTTCAGCAGTTTTGTGGGCATATTCATCGATACCGGCTGGATTTGCACAAATAGCATCACCCAGAGTACGGGAATTAAGCAACTCATACACCGTTCCATATCGCTCACCACACTTTACGGTGTCAAAAGGAATTACTGTCGGAACACCGCTTATAAAAGCTGCCTTAGTGCTTTCCTTTTCACGGACCATATCTTCAAAAGGAACACCAGGTTTGTAAAGCTTCACTATGGTGTCATTATTAAGCTTGTATGTAGTACCGTACTGTCCTTCTCCCAGCACCCTGCAGCCATCTACGGAGATGGTTCGCAAGGTTTTTCTTACATTGAGTATGTCGGTAAAGCCTGTCATATCGAAAATATCATATACGGCAGAAGAGGCATTAACTATCTGAGTATTATCCACTGCTTTTTTGAGTTTAAGAATCACTCTCAGACCTGCGCTGGAAATATATTCGAGTTTTTCTGCATCAATAACCACATATTTTGGAAAATTGCTCTCTACGGAAGAAAATATCTCCTTTTCCACCGAAGGTGCGTTTTCTGAATCAATGCGTCCCTCCGGTCTTATCAGCAGTACGCCGTCACAAAATAATATTTTCATATGCATTACCACCTTTCTAAATTTGTTATACCACAATATTTCAAATAAATAAAGTTTAAATTTTATTGAATACCGGCTTAAGCGCAAATAATAACACAAGACCTGCGATACCGCATATTATTATTTCGCTTACCCCAACAGTAAGCATCATATATGGAATTGCTTCTTCCATACCGTATCCAAATTTGAGAACGAATGGAACAATAATGGTGTTAGCAAGAATAGGCGGCAATGGAACGAGCCACGGTTTTTTGCGAAGTAAGTAACTTCCAACTGCACCGATGAGAGTTGCAATACTTCCCAGGATTACATCTGCGATTATGGCACCCCCAAGGAAATTACCAAGAAAGCACCCTATAAAGAGTCCGGGAATGGCCGCTGAAGTGAAGAAAGGCAGGATGGTCAATGCCTCTGCGATTCTGAACTGGATTGGACCGAAGGATATTGGCTCAAAAATAAAAACCAATACCACGTAGATGGCAGCAATGGCAGCTGCCTGCACCATGAATAAAACTTTTTTGTCTTTCATATAGAATTGTCTCCTTTAGTTTTGTTTTACGTCAGGAAGGTCTCGAACTGACGACAAAAAGGAGTATACCATAAGGCATACTCCTTTGCAAGTTTATTATAAAACTTTTGATAAAAAGTCCTTTAATCTAGGATTCTGTGGGTTGGCAAAAAACTCAGCCGGTGCGTTTTCCTCCTGGATTATACCATCATTGATGAAGATGACGCGGTTTGAAACTTCTCTTGCGAAGCCCATCTCGTGGGTAACGATAACCATAGTCATACCTGCGGCAGCAAGGTCTTTCATAAGGGAAAGAACTTCGCCAACCATTTCAGGGTCAAGGGCGGATGTAGGCTCATCAAATAGCATAATGTCAGGATTCATTGCAAGAGAACGGACAATTGCAATTCTCTGTTTCTGGCCTCCGGACAGCTGTGAAGGATATGAGTCTGCCTTGTCTGCAAGACTTATCCTTGTAAGCAGATCCATAGCCGTCGTGGCTGCTTCTTCCTTTGAACATTTCCCCAGTGTGACAGGAGCCAGCATAATGTTTTCCTTAACGGTCATATTAGGGAAAAGGTTAAACTGCTGGAAAACCATACCGATTTTCTCACGGGTTTTATTAATGTCAACAGATTTGTCAGTTATATCAACACCTTCAAAGGTAATTGTGCCGGAAGTCGGCACCTCAAGCAGGTTGAGGGAGCGAAGGAAAGTTGATTTGCCGCAGCCACTTGGACCGATGATGGCAACTACATCGCCTTTTGAAATTGTTGTTGATATTCCCTTTAATACTTCATTTTTGCCAAAAGTTTTGTGCAAATCTTTTACTTCAATTAATACATTATCTGTCACTGTTACGCAGCCTCCTCTCTAAACGGTTAACACATGCCTGTAAAATAAGTACAATTATAAGATAAATAAGTGCAATTGCAAGCAGAGGAAGGAATGGCTCGTAGGTAATGCTTCTGATAATATCGCCACCCTTTGTTAAATCGGCGAGACCGATGTAACCGCTGATGGATGTTTCCTTGATAAGGACAATAAATTCGTTGCCGAGAGCCGGTAAAATGTTCTTTATTGCCTGTGGAAGAATAATCTTGGTCATTGTCTTTGTGTACGGAAGACCAAGGCTTCGTCCTGCTTCAAACTGCCCAGCGTCAACTGACATAATTCCGGAACGGACAATTTCTGCCACATAGGCAGCAGAGTTAAGACCAAAAGCAATTACGGCTGCCACGATTTTGTTAATATTCACACTTGAAAAAATCACATAGTAAATTATAAGCAACTGTACTACTATAGGTGTTCCTCTGACAATTGTAAGATAAAGCTTACAGATTGCGTTAGGAATTGTAAGGCCTCCGTTCATATCATGGTGGGAACGGATAATGGCAATTATAAAGCCAAGAATAATACCTATTACAATGGCAAATATTGTAATAATAAGTGTATTGAGCAGGCCCTGGGTCAGGTACTGCCATCTGTCACCTTCAATAAAGTTCTGCTTGAACTTTTCAAAGAAACTGCTGTCGTTAACCACAACATTAGGGTCCTTTACAATTACAACCTGACGTGCATTAGTGTATGAATTGGAGAAATTAATATTTTTGAGACGATCCTCGGTGACGGTCATGCCTGCTGCACCTACATCTGCCTTACCTGAAGCTACGGCATTGATAATTGCGTCAAATTCCATATCTTCAATCTTAAGTTCCATACCAAGCTTATCACATATTGCCTGCATCATATCAACATCAAGACCTGTGATTTTGCCTGCCTCATAGTATTCATAAGGCTTGAAGGCAGCATTGGTTGCCATGACAAGTGTGCCGTTGGTCCTTGATATGTCCTTGACTTCATAAGGAAATTTGCCCTTTTCTTCATCGGTACCCGTGTAATTCTTCTTCATTCTGTCAAGGGTTCCATCCTTTACAAGATCTTCAAGAGCGTTGTTGATTTTCTCTAAAAGAGCGGTATTGCCCTTGGCAATGCAGATTGCATAATCCTCGTCAGCAAATTCTTCATCAAGAATTACCAGCTCTTTGTTGGCATTGACAAAAGCCTTTGCAGGTTCTTCATCGATGATTACACCATCGATTTTATCCTGTTTAAGGGCCTGAATTGCATCATTACCTTTGTTATAACGCTCTATGACTGTGCCTTCTTTATCACCTTCATAATCACTGGCGTAGGTATCGCCGGTTGTTCCTAACTGAACACCAATTTTTTTGCCCGGAATATCATCTATACAGGTGATTTTCAGTGGCTGCTTATCACCGTTATTGTTATTGCTGCTCTCGTTGCAGGCTACCAGCATTCCAAGGGTAAGCATACACAAGAGTATGGCAATTACGCGACGGTATGAAAACATATTTTCCATATTTCCTCCTTAAAAAGTATAAATAATCAGGTACATTATAAAGCATTTTCACAGACTTGACAAGAATTGTTTTTCAAGAGTAAAATAGGCTAAAAGCAATGTTAAAGGGGATTCTTTAGGATGACAGTTTTGGAAAAAATTGATGCACTGCGGCGGGAAATGAAAAAGTATTCAATTTCAGCATACATTATTGTTACCGACGATTTTCACGGTTCAGAGTATGTAGGCGAGTATTTTAAGGCAAGAAGCTTTATGTCAGGTTTTACCGGCTCCGCAGGAAGTCTTGTGATTACCATGGACTGGGCAGGGCTGTGGACTGACGGAAGATATTTTCTGCAGGCTGAGAGGCAGCTTAATGGTACAGGAATTGAGCTTATGCGGATTGGCGAAGATGGTGTGCCGGCTATTGGGGAATATATCGGAAAAAATGTATGTGACGGTGAAAAAATAGGCTTTGACGGCAGGACTGTAAGCAGCTCTTTTGTAGAAAAAATTGTGGCTGCGCTGGGGGAAAAACAGGTGGAAATCGTCACCAATCTTGACCTGGTGAATAATATATGGACTGACAGACCGGAAATTTCCAAGGAGCCTGTGTGGGAGCTTGATATTAAGTACGCAGGATGCTCCAGGGAAGAAAAAATGGCAGCTTTGCGTGAAAAACTGGAAGAAAATAACGCTGTTGCCATAGTTCTTACAGCCCTTGACGAAATCGCATGGCTCCTTAATCTGCGTGGAAATGACGTTGAATGTACCCCTGTATTTCTGGCATATATGGTGGTACTGTCCGACAAGGCAGTGCTTTTTGTGCATAAGGAAATCCTTGACAGTGCCATTACACTGGAATTGTCTTCTATGGGTATTGAAATAAGAGATTATGACAGTATATATAGCGATTTGGCTGATTTGCTTAAGGATAAAGCTGTAATTATAGACGGCAAAACTGCCAACTACCGGATTATTAAGAGTGTTTCCAAGTCAACTGCAATAATAGACATTGACAGCCCTGTGATCATGATGAAGGCTGTCAAAAATCCTGTTGAGATGGATAACATAAGAAGGGCGCACTTAAAGGACAGCATTGCAGTTACACGCTTTATGTACTGGCTTGAGAAAAATGCAGGCAAAGGCATTACGGAGCTTGATGCGGCAGCCAGGCTTGAAGAATTGAGGAGATTGGATGATTCATACCTGGGACCGAGCTTTACATCAATAGTTGCTTATGAGAGCAATGGGGCAATTATTCACTACTGCCCGACTGCGGAAACTAACAGAATAATAGGGAACAGAAGCCTGTGTCTGTGTGATGTGGGCGGACACTACCTCTACGGAACAACGGATATGACTAGGACAGTGGTTATGGGGCAGCTCACTGACGAGGAAAAGCTTGCTTACACTATTGCTTTAAAAGGCCATTTAAATCTTGGTGATGCCTGCTTTAAATATGGGCTGACCGGGGCAAATCTTGACTATCTTGCAAGGAATCCTTTGTGGGAATATGGAATGGATTACAATCATGGGACAGGTCATGGTGTTGGATATCTGCTTAATGTCCACGAAGGCCCACAGCGTTTCCACTGGAGAAGTGCGGGCAAAGCTGTGGCTCTTGAGGAGGGAATGGTGATTTCCAACGAGCCGGGTTATTATGAAGAAAACAAATTCGGTATTCGCCACGAGAACCTGCTTATGGTTACGAAAGCACAGAAAACACAATATGGTCAGTTTATGAGGTTTGAAAATCTCACAATGGTTCCTTTTGACAGAAGAGGACTTAAAATTGAATTAATGAACAGTGCAGAAATAGAAATCCTGAATAATTACCACAGGGAGGTTTATGAAAGGCTGGCACCTTTTCTTGAAGGACAGGAGCTTGATTGGCTAAAGGACAAGACAAGTCAAATTGACAACTGACCGGAGTACTGAGCCAGAAGCTCTTTCAGGCTGGCAAGCTCCGCCGACAGTTTGTCAAGCTCGGCGTTCTTTTCCATAGTAATTCTCTCCAGCTGCGCCTCCTTCTGCTCCAGCTGTGCATCTTTCTGCTCTATTATTGCTTCGTATTCTTTTTTCTCATCTGCAAACAGTTCTTCCA
>JBJENU010000124.1:0-2678 GCA_051880355.1 Lachnospiraceae bacterium
TAAGCGGGCAGTATAGCGCCAAGAGAGCTGCCGTAATTGCGGCAGCAGGTATGCACAATATATTAATGGTTGGAAGTCCCGGTTGCGGCAAGACGATGATAGCACAGAGAATTCCTACAATAATGCCGCCTATGACCTTTGATGAGCAGCTTGAAGTATCCAAGATATACAGCATTGCGGGAAGACTTCCGCAGAGTGGTTTTATGTATGAGAGACCCTTCAGAAGCCCACATCACACCATAACATCGAGAGCTTTACTTGGCGGTGGGGCAATACCGGGGCCGGGTGAGATAACTCTGGCCCATGGAGGTGTTCTTTTTCTGGATGAGCTGACACAGTACAGGATGTATACACTGGAAGATTTAAGACAGCCTATGGAAGAGAAAGCGGTAACCATATCAAGAGTTCACGGAACCTATACTTTTCCTGCTGATTTTATGCTTGTTGCTGCAATGAATCCGTGTAAATGCGGCTACTACCCTGACAGAACCAGGTGTCACTGCACACAACACGATTTGAATAATTACATTGGAAGGATAAGCAGACCAATATGGGACAGATTTGATATAGCAGTAAAAGTTGATGATGTTTTGGCAAAGGATATTATTGACGGTAGTTTAAGTGAACCTGATTCTGCATCTATGGCAGCACAGGTACAAAAGGCCGTAAGGATGCAGCACAGGCGCTTTAATGGAAAAAATTTCAGGTACAATGGATTAATGGATGCAAAAGAGACTAAGGAAGTATGCGTGCTGGGAAGGGAAGAGAACAGGCTTATGGAAGATGTATATGACAGGCTGCACCTTACGGCCAGAGGGTATCATAAGATACTTAAGGTTGCAAGAACCATTGCTGATTTGTCAGAGAGCGACAGGATTACATGTGAGCATATTTGTGAAGCTGTGTCTTTCAGAGTGGACTCTGTAAAGGGGGATAAGAATGTCTGATAATTCTGTTTATGAGTACTGGCTTAGTAATCTTGCCGGAATAGGCATCAAGAAGCAGAAGTTTATGCGGGAGTATGCCGGTGCAGAGCAGCTTTTTAATATGTCCCCTGATGAGATTTCCATGATTAAGGGATTAAGTAGCAAGGATATAAGAACAATATGTATTAACAGGGATTTTGACAGAATTTGCAGAGAATATGAAGAACTTGGAAGTGACGGAATCAGTTTTTTAGGTATCAGCGACAGCAGATATCCTGATAAGCTTCGGAATATATATGATGCACCAACAGGTCTGTACTATAAGGGGGATTTAAATAAACTGGATAACAGCAGGAAAATAGTGGCAATTGTGGGCTCAAGAGGTTGCACATCCTATGGTGTGACAATGGCAAAAAATATTGCCGGAAGTCTGTCAGCGGCAGGCGTTGCGGTAATAAGCGGAATGGCAAGGGGAATAGATACATATGCCCATGAAGGCTGCCTGAACGGGCCTAGTCCGACTTTTGCTGTTCTTGCAGGTGGTGTTGATGTATGTTATCCCAAAGAAAACATAGACTTATATTGCAGAATATGTGAAATGGGTGGAATATTTTCAGAATTTCCTCCGGGGACTTTGCCTAAGCCACAGCTTTTCCCGGTACGCAACAGGATAATAAGCGGAATTGCCGATGCAGTGGTGGTGGTTGAAGCAAGGCTTAGAAGCGGTTCCCTTATAACCGCAGATATGGCATTGGAACAGAACCGCAATGTTTATGTTGTGCCGGGAAGAATCGGAGACCCCTTGAGCGAAGGCTGCCTGTGGCTGGCTAAGCAGGGAGCCCAGGTGCTGACTGAAGTTAACGATATTTTGCGTGAACTTGGAATAGAGCCGTGTAATAATACCCGAGAAGAAAATTTTAAAATTACTCTTGCGCCTCACGAAAAAATGTTGTATAGTCTTATGTGTTTGTTTCCTAAAAATCTAAATACTTTAATAGAAGAGTCTGGTTTGGAACCGCAACAGGCAATGACGGCATTGCTTAGTCTGGAATTGAAGGGATTGATTAGGGAAGTGGGCTGCCATTATTACAGTAAGAAGTAAGGCAGTATATATAGTTCTTTTTAGAACGGGGAGTCTGGAGGTATAAGGTCATGGCCAAGTATTTAGTTATTGTGGAGTCTCCTGCAAAGGTTAAGACCATTAAAAAGTTTCTTGGAACTAATTATGAGGTTACTGCTTCACAGGGACATTTGCGGGATTTGCCAAAGTCCACATTAGGCATAGACATTAATAATGATTACGAGCCGAAGTACATTACAATCAGGGGAAAGGGCGATATTCTTGCAGGTTTGAAAAAACAGGTCAAGAAAGCTGATAAGGTTTATCTTGCAACCGACCCTGACCGGGAAGGGGAGGCTATTTCATGGCATCTTGCACAGGCACTTAAGCTTGAGGAAAAAGATATTAACAGAATTACATTTAACGAGATTACCAAGAATGCAGTTAAGGAATCTATTAAGAATCCGCGAAAGATTGATATGAATCTTGTGGATGCCCAGCAGTCCAGAAGAATTCTGGATAGAATGGTGGGGTATAGTATTTCACCTTTGCTCTGGGAGAAGGTGAAGCGTGGACTCAGCGCAGGGCGTGTCCAGTCTGTGGCATTGAGAATTATCTGCGACCGTGAGGAAGAGATTAATGCTTTCATTCCGCAGGAGTACTGGACGTTGGATGCCATTCTTAATGTAAAG
>JBJENU010000125.1:0-2674 GCA_051880355.1 Lachnospiraceae bacterium
CCAAAGCCCATTTTCTCAATCATTGCAGGAGCTTCCTTCTTAAGAACTGAAGACTCCATACCATTCCAGTCCCCTGAATTAATCATTGTACCGGAAGCTTCTGTGTAAGCCTCCTGCATATCCTCAATTTCCTTACCATCCTTGGCAATTACCTGAATGATAGGAAGGTTAAACTTTTTAGCAAACTCAAAGTCTCTGTCATCATGGGCAGGCACACACATAATGGCACCTGTACCATAATCTGCAAGAACATAATCGGAAAGCCAGATTGGAACCCTGGCGCCGTTCAAAGGATTAATTGCATAGCTGCCTGTGAATACACCCGTCTTTTCCTTATCTGCCATTCTGTCAATATTAGAACGTGTTGATGCTCTGTAAATATAATCTTCAACAGCGGCTCTTGTGTCGTCTGTGGCAAGGGACTTAGCCATTGCATGCTCCGGAGCAAGAACCATAAAGGTTGCGCCGTAAAGTGTATCAGGTCTTGTTGTATATACAGTAATAGCCTTGTCTGTACCCTCAACCTTGAAATCCACTTCTGCACCGTAAGAACGGCCAATCCAGTCAGTCTGCATCTTCTTAACCTTCTCAGGCCAGTCGAGCTTATCAAGATCATCAAGAAGTCTGTCAGCATATGCTGTAATCTTAAGCATCCACTGCTTCAGATTCTTCTTGGTTACTTCTGAATGGCAACGCTCACAGCAGCCGTTAACTACTTCCTCGTTGGCAAGACCTGTCTTGCAGGATGGACACCAGTTAATAGGCATCTCCTTCTCATACGCAAGACCTGCCTTGAACATTTTAACAAAAATCCACTGCGTCCACTTATAGAAATCAGGATCTGTAGTATTAACTTCCATATCCCAATCATAAACAGCAGAAATCTCCTGAATCTGTCTCTTAATATTAGCTACATTGCTGGCTGTCGAAATCTTAGGATGAACACCTGTCTTGATGGCATAGTTCTCTGCAGGAAGACCGAAAGCATCCCAGCCCATCGGATGGATAATATAATGTCCGTTGAGCATTTTGTAACGGCTCCAGACATCACTGATAACATATCCTCTCCAGTGTCCTACATGAAGACCGCTGCCTGACGGATATGGGAACATATCCAGACAATAATACTTAGGTTTCTTGCCGTCGTTAACATTAATTGGCTTAGCCTGCCAATTTCCACGCCATTTTTTCTCTACCTCTTTGTGGTTATATACTTTTGCCATTATTGCAAAGCCTCCGTTTCTCTATGTAAAAAACATACTAAAAAAATTTTACCACACACAGCCGCAATGTCAAGGTTTTTTTACCCTAGCTGACCATTATTTCTTTTTTTAAGCGCTTCATTATCTTCTTTTCCAATCTTGATATATAAGATTGTGAAATTCCCAGCAAATCAGCCACTTCTTTTTGTGTCATCTCCTTTCCGTCATCTGAATTAAGTCCGAATCGCAAGTCAATTATCATTCTCTCCCGCTGTGATAATTTCTCGATTGCCTTATTTAACATTTTACGCTCTACTTCTGACTCAATATCCCTGTAAATTATATCTTCGTCAGTTCCCAAAATATCTGACAAAAGTAATTCGTTCCCATCCCAGTCTACATTGAGAGGTTCGTCGATAGAAACCTCCGCCTTGGTCTTATTGGTTTTTCTAAGATGCATCAATATTTCATTCTCTATACATCTTGATGCGTAAGTGGCCAATTTAATGTTTTTCTCAGGATTGTAAGAATTAATTGCTTTTATCAGACCGATTGTGCCGATGGATATTAAATCCTCCACACCAACGCCTGTATTATCGAATCTTTTCGCTATATATACTACGAGCCTCAAGTTATGCTCAATAAGAACCGAGCGAGCTTTATCACCCAGTTCCGTTCCCAAATCTGCTATTACCATAGCCTCCTCGTCAGGCTCCAATGGTGCCGGCAGTACATCACTTCCACCTATATAGTGGATTTCAGACTGCTTAAGCATCATCAGATTTCTAATTGTTGGCACCATTTTAAGTTGAAAATAATTAGGCACTGCAACTTTAATTACCATTTCTTTACCCCTTCCTGTAACCCATATTAAAAAGTACTGCCATTTATCAGCATCTCGTAAGCCCCATCCTGCGATAAACGCTGATTTGTCAATCCAATGAGAGGTTCTTTTATTACCCTGACCTCATCATTGCAATATATGTACATTAAATCTGCTGTAATTACCTTTAGAATACCACTTTCGCACCCCATTGAAGAAAATGGTACCATGTGCATTTTTACCTGTGTGTAATCCTCTATTTCTTCTAAAATGGTCTCAAGACATTTTTCTTCAACTATATGAACCGGCTTCAAAACAAATGGGTCTCTCAGGACATTTCCCGTGTCATAAAAGCCTTTTATCACTGTTTTTCTGCCTTTTATCACAATCATAACCCTATACATTTTCTGCTCATATATTTTCTTTACGTTAATATAATTATCAATTGCCATAATAAGCAAAACGCTGAAAAACAGGCTTATTACCAGCATATGATTGCTTAATATTACCGTCTGTATCCAATATCCTGCTCTGGTGTAATACATTACCATATGGCAGGTTCCGCCAACCATTGCAGCGATTGCATACAAAATAAAAGTATCTCTCATCCATCTTTTTATATTACATTTTCCAGCACATATTTTTACCA
>JBJENU010000126.1:0-2664 GCA_051880355.1 Lachnospiraceae bacterium
GCGAATCTTGTCAATATCATCCTTCTTGGCAGTAACCATAATTATGGGAATATCCTTATGTATACTGATTTCCCTGCAAATATCAAAGCCATCCATTGAAGGAAGCATCAAATCAAGTATTATCAAATCATATGGGGTGTTAAGTGCCCGCTCAAGCCCTTTTTTACCGTCATTCTCAATGTCCACCTCAAACTCATTGAGTTCAAGATAGTCCTTTTCAATTTCTGCGATACTCTCATCATCTTCTATAATAAGAATTCTACTCATCAATATGCTCCTCCTTATATACCGGCAGTTCAATGGTTATTCTGGTATATTCATTTTCCACACTGTCTGCCTGTATGGTTCCATTATGTTCCTCAATTATCTTTTTGGCAATGGCAAGTCCAAGACCACTTCCTCCCTGTGAGCTGTTTCTCGACGAATCTGCTCTGTAAAAGCGTTCAAAAACCCGCCCAAGATCTTCCTTGCCGATGCCCTTTCCATTGTCCGTAATTGACATCAAAACGCTCCAATTGTTGCGTTTTATATCTATGGTTATTGTACCATGGTCGTTGTTAATGTATTTTACGCTGTTGCTTATAATGTTATTGATAACTCTTTTAATCTGTTCAGCATCAGCCATTACATAGACCTTGCCAGCAAGTTCATTGTTATATACAAGATTAATACCCTTCGCTTCAAGCTCTGTACTTATCTCATCATAGCAGTCATCCCAGTATGCATGCATATCAATCTTCTTGAATACATAGGGCTGACGGTTGCTGTCAATCCGGGAATACACAGTAAGTTCATTGATAAGCTTGTCCATATCATTAACCTTGTTAGAAATTGTGCGCAGATACTTTTCCTGCTTCTCAGGCGTATTGGCAACACCGTCAAGAAGTCCCTCTATATAACCCTTAATGGATGTGAGGGGCGTCTTCAAATCATGGGAAATATTGCGGATAAGCTCCCGTTCCTCCTGCTCATCACGAAGCCTCTGATTGGCTGTATCCTTAAGTATAAGCCGCATCTCTTCAAAGTTATGGCACACTACTGCAATCTCATCATTGCCGCTGACATTCATCTCAAAATCCAGATTGCCTTCTTTTATATTATCGGTAGCCAGCTTAAGTCTTGACAGAGGCCTTACCATTGAACGGTAAACCCAGACTGTCAGCACTGTTGCCGTAATAACAAGAACAAGAATAATGGAAAAAATACTCTCCACCAGCAGTCTCTTAATCTGTGGTATAACCTGATTAAGGGAAGTGACAAGATACATATCAAAGTTATGTCCCACAGAATCGGTAAACTGCAGCTTCTGGATTACGCACTGAATCTCGCCGCCAAAATATGCTCCAAAGTTGCTCTCGCCATCCTGATAATCCCGCTTAAATACTACATTGCGAAGAGTCTCATCGTCAATATTGGAATTGGAATAAAATATTGCGCCGTCTCTTACAAGAACCACGTCCACAAGCTTCTGTGAAATATCGTCTGCAACCTGCCTGACATATTCGGGGTCATTATATGAATCAGCATTCTTTTCAGCATGATTGAGCACCTTGTCATACACACCCTTGGTGATTTTATAAATCATATTGACAGGGGTATATACGTCATCTACCTCAACAACACTGTCCACACCATATGTCTCCTTGATGTTCACTGCCTGCATGTGAAACATTGCCGTAATAAGAAGTCCCACTACAAGTATCGGTAATATAATCATTATACAGAAAGATAATTTCAAACGAGTTTTCAGCTTCATATTCTTCTCCTCATTTTTCTTCCTACATTATAACACATTTTTGGCGGCAAAATTATTAAGAAAGTATTAAATTTGAAAAGGGCTGTAAATAAACTCCTTTTCCCACAGTTTATTTACAGCCTCAATTATCAAACTAGACTATTTTAAATTTATATTTTTTTGCTTCAAGTTCCGAATCCACCTTATGGATATCGGCTCCCAGGCCTGCCAGCTTAACTTCAAAATCTTCATATCCACGCTGTATATAATGAATATCATCAATTACTGATGAACCCTCTGCAGCCAGAGCTGCAATTACAAGAGCAGCGCCTGCGCGCAAATCAGGTGCGGCAACTCTTGCGCCGGAATAGCCATCAACGCCGTCGATATATGCCGTATTGCCGCTTACTCTTATGGACGCTCCCATTCGTACCAGTTCATCCACGTATTTGAAACGATTCTCAAACAAGGTCTCCACAATCATGCTGCTTCCCTTGGCAAGACCAAGTACAACAGCCATCTGTGGCTGCATATCGGTTGGAAAGCCCGGATAAGGCAAAGTCTTAACATTGGTACAGTTATACTGGGATGCACCTATAACCCTGACGCAGTCATCCTTCTCTTCCACAGTGCAGCCTATCTCAACCAGCTTGGCTGTTATTGATTCCAAATGCTTAGGAATAACATTTTTAACAATTACATCGCCTCTTGTAACAGCGGCAGCAAACATAAATGTGCCTGCCTCAATCTGGTCAGGTATAATTGAATAGGTTGTGCCGTGAAGCTTATCAACACCCCTGATACGGATTATATCCGTACCGGCACCCTTAATGTTAGCTCCCATGGAATTGAGGAAGTTAGCTACATCAACAATATGTGGCTCTTTTGCTGCATTCTCAATTGTAGTATTGCCTTCTGCCAGAACCGCT
>JBJENU010000127.1:0-2658 GCA_051880355.1 Lachnospiraceae bacterium
GGCACACTGTTTTCAGATGTATATCCCCGGCAGTGCTGTCTAATTGTAGCGTTTCCTGCAGGATATCGTCTCTGCCAACATGCTGTCGCAGCTTCAAATGTCCGTCTTCTATATAAAAGTTTAAAAAGCTGTTCTCATCATAATAACAGGTTATTCCCGCCTGTCGGCTTGATGATAATAATCTTACTGTGACTCCTGCCTCAAAATCAAATGCCGTCTGCCTTATAAGCATTATGTTTCTCGCATTGATTTCAGATAAATCTGCCGGCGAGGATAAAAGCTTCAATACGCCGTTTTTGCAGATTGTTGCATTGTCCTGGGGCGGTCTTGGAAATACCCATTCCTTCTTAATTGCCGTGCCCTCAAAATCATCTGTGAATTCAGGATTCTTTGCCTGCTTTGTTCCTTTTACCGGCATTGCCGCTATATTGCTTGGGCCGTTAAGATTGTTAACTATCGGCCAGCCGTCTGCAGTCCAGGTTATTTCGTCAAGACAGGTCTCCCTGCCAAGTACAGTCATTCCAAATTCTTCATCATAAATCATTCTGCCGCACAGATACACCATATACCACCTGCCATCAGGTGTGGATACCGGCTTGCCGTGGCCGCAGCGCCTTATTCCTGCGCCATCATCCTTCTGTCTTAGGATTGGATTGTAAGGGCAGGGTTCGTAGACTCCCATAAGACTGGTGGCCCTTGACACAGTCTCCATATGTCCGATTCCTGTTCCGCCTTCTGCCTCAAACAGATAATAGTAGCCGTCCTTTTTCAGCAGATGTGGCCCTTCTGAGGCTCTTTTGTTACTGCCATAGTAAAGTAATGTTGCCGGTCCCGTCTGTTTTGATGCGGTGCTGTCCAATGGAAGGATTCTGGCTCCCCTGTTCAGCAACATGTAGCACCTGTCATCTTCCCAGAAAAGTGATGGGTCGATGCCGTCCTCGTCTATGATTGCCGGCCTGCTGTACGGGCCTTCCGGCTTAGGTGAATGTACCACAATCTGCCTGCGGTACACCGTTGTATCATCATTAAGTCTGTAAGTAGCTGTTATGTAAAACTCGCCATTATGATACGATATGTCCGGCGCCCAGTAGCCTCTTCCGCCTTCCAGCCCATCCAATGCTGCCCACTCCGGATTGGTAATTGCATATCCAATTATCTTCCAGTTGACCAAATCCCTGGAATGGGAAACAGGTATACATGGAAAATATATAAATGATGAATTAACCATATAATAATCGTCTCCCACCCTGACTATTGAAGGGTCAGGAAACATTCCGTGCCGAATTGGATTCTTGTAGGCTTCCTCCAGTGCAAAACCGCACCGGCTCTCAAAATACTTCTCAATCTGACTAAATCCAAGATTTTTTGCCAGCTCGTAGCACGTTAATAAATCAAAATCACCTTGAAGAAATGAAAGTCCTACACGTTCTGTAAGATATTTTACAACCTCAAGGTTTCCTGATTCAACTCCATAAAACAAAACGCTGCGGTTCTTACTGTCCACAACATTAAGATTGGCTCTGGAATACTCAACTATGTACCTAAGGAGCTCCGGATTGCCTGTTTTGGCAGCCAGCATAACTAACCATACGCCATTTTCCCTCACGTCTGCCATGGCAGGGTGATGAATAAGTATATCTTTTACAAGCTCTATGTTGGCACTTTTAACTGCCTGAGTGAGTTTCTCTTCCATAATCCGGACTCCGTTCTAATCAATAAGCAGTGCCGGGTCTTCCCCATCTGCTGAATCATCCAGTAATATTTCCCCATACACTCCGCCGATTTTTCTGATTTCATCAGCCAAAATTCTACAAAACCGGAACGCTCCCTCGTATCTTAAATGTGAATCATCCTCTTTTCCCTCCGGAAAATGGTCATATTTTCCTGCCGGAACGTGCAAAAACCACTCTTTGCTTGCTTCGTAGCCTGCTGCTTCAATGGCAGTCTTGGTAAGACTGTTCAAATCCACCACCGGCACATCCAGCCTTTTGCCAAGCTCTATACATGCATCAGGATAATCAAGGTGTGTCCTGTCAATGAGATGTACCTTGTCTTCCCGGAATTTTCTGCGGTAAATCGAAGTAATAAGAAGCGGATAAGCGCCATGGCTTCTTGCCACATCCACAAACTTCTTCAGGTTGTCCTGATAACTGCCAAATGCATCGGTATGCCTTGCCACGTCCTGCTTTTCATCGTTGTGTCCGAACTGAATAAATAGATAATCCCCCTGCTGGATAGTTTTGTCAATTGACTCAAGTCTGCCCTCGTCAATAAAGCTCCTGGTACTCCTGCCATTCTGAGCACAATTAATAATTCTCACATTCTTCTTTAAAAACAGTCCCAACGCCTGCCCCATACCAGTCTGCGGAAAGCTTGTATAGTTATTCTCTTTTACAGTGGAATCACCGGCATAAAATATTCTGGTTTCCATATTGTACCGCTCCTTTGTACATTATAAGCTATTATGATTATACAATATATTCTGCCATATTACCATAGCAAAAGTGTCTTTTATGAAAGTTTTTTACTGAAAATTTACACTACCATAAATCGTTGTATAGGAACGAAGTTTTCCTATACAGATTAGGGTGTCAAAACACCCTTGAGTAGGATTAAACGGATTGTTTCGTACTTCGTACTCCCACAATCCTGACGAAC
>JBJENU010000128.1:0-2634 GCA_051880355.1 Lachnospiraceae bacterium
GTATATGAAACAGCATATGCCTTGGGTTATCTTAGGCTATAGTGAAGAACTAAAGAGAGAATATAGCAGAAATTTCAACAATTTCCTCGAAGCTTTGTATAATAAGGTTCCACACGAGTTTATGTAAGAAAAACGATAGGAGAAAGAAAAAATGTATACAAATATTAAGAAAAATTTTAATTACTGGCCAAAGCTTGGTGCCAAGATTATATTGATTTACAGTGGATTTTCATTACTTGGAAATATCATGATTATTCTGGGTTCTTTGTCACAGGGATTGGGAGATACGAATATATATACGTTGTTACATGTGCTGCCGGGATTGACATTTCACATCGTTTTGTTTCTGTATTTTTTAAATGTATTAAA
Source organism: Lachnospiraceae bacterium (assembly GCA_051880355.1). Taxonomy (GTDB): domain Bacteria; phylum Bacillota; class Clostridia; order Lachnospirales; family Lachnospiraceae; genus JBJENU01. The sequence continues at coordinate 370 of JBJENU010000128.1, forward strand.
GGCACAGTCTACACTGAAGAATGCCTATATTGGCAAGATTATGAGAAAGAAATTTCATTACTCCGAGGAGCAGGTTGAAGCTGCACTTGCACAGATTGATTCTGAAGTAGCTTCTCCGGTTTACAGTGATACGGCAACGAAGAATACCTTTATGATCACACAGAACTGGGTTATTGGTGCTTCATCAGGTCTGATGCGTGCTATGGCTGTCAGAATCACGGATATTAAGAACTATGAGCGTCTGGTAGTAGAAAATCGTGGAAAGTCAACATCTTATGGGTATTATCTGGTGGTAAAGAATCATGCAGATGAGGAATTCCATTTCCGCCTTGGCAGTAGTGATTTGATGGATGAAGCAGCATATGAACTTGCTGCGGCAATGAAGAATGTAATTTCACCGAATCAGGCAGTTTTGGAAGAGTCTGTTTTTGTGGCACCACAGGGCACGGATATGGAAGGTATGCTGTCTGAAAAAGACCGTGCCGAAGTGATTAAGATGTTAAAGAATGAAGGACCTGTACAGGCGATTAAATATGCACGTGAGGCAACAGGACTGGGACTTAAGGAAGCCAAGGAACTGGTAGATAAGATACAAAGAGAAATTGGTAAGTAATTCAGTAAAAGCGGAGAACGGTGTTATGTACGCAAATATTAATAAATATTTTAATTATTGGCCAAAGACAGTGATAAAAATCATACTGATTTGTTGTGGTCTTAGTATGTTTGTAAATACAGTTATATTAGTGAATCATATTTCTACCGGTTTTGAGGATTACATATTAGGAATGCTTCTTCATTTAATTATCATAAGCCATTTTTTTCGTGTGTTAAGAACACAGAAAACATTGAAGAATGCCCATATGGGAAAGGTGTGGAGAAAGGAATTCAATTTCTCTGATGAGCAGGTTGAGGCTGCCTTGAAACAAATTGATTCAGAAGTTACCAATCCTTTATATGTGGATACAGCGACAAAAAACACATTTATGATTACACAAAACTGGATTATAGGTGCTGACTCATTGTCGAGGGCAACAGCAGTACGGCTTAAGGATATTAAGAGTTATGAGCGTCTTGTGGCTTCACATACCAAAGGCAGTACAACTACATATTTTTATTACTTAGTTTTAAAATGTTACGGTGATAAAGAGATGAACATACGTCTTTGCAGTGAAAATAATGTGGATGATGCAGCATGCGAATTAGGCGCAGTATTGAAAAATTATTCATGAAAACTTTGTATGTAAGGGCGTATAAGAAATTTCGTTTGTTCATAGAGATGCCAGTGGGGAACAATATATAGGCAGGAACAGAATGCAGAAAAACAGGAATCAGAGAGTTTTTCTGCATTTTTTGTTTGAAAATAAAATGTACTATTTTTTAGTCCGGAAGGTGTGGTATATTATGAGTAATAAAATAAAAATGGTAGAAAGTTTAACAACAGGGAGAAAAGCTACATGAAGAAAAATTATTTTGCAAATTGTATGGTAAGGTACGGAGGATATTTTTTAACAGGACTGATTATTTCCTTTTGCCTTGCGTCCATCGTGGTCAAGGGCAATAAAATCATCAGTCAGGCTGTTGACACGCTTCTTGCAGGAGGAAATGTGGAATTTTGGAAATTCATCATGACATTTTTGGTTCTGATGGTACTGGGATTTGTGCTGGCTTTTCTGAAAAGTGTCCTGCTATCGGTATTTTCATTGAAGGTACAAAAACGCTACAAGAATCTTCTGGCGGATAAGTTATATCATCTGGAGTACCGGTATTTTGATGAAAATGGTTCAGCATCCATTATTAATAAAATGAACTCGGACATTGCGGAGGCAGATAATCTCTTAAGAGAAAGCATACCGGATATCTGCACGAATCTCATTGAGATGTGTGTATATGCATTTTACGTGGGACAATTAAATGGAAAGCTGCTGATTCTAATGCTGTTAAGTTATCCGGTGGTACTTTATTTTACGCGGTATGTGGCAGATAAGCTTACCAGTCTTAGAAAAACGTTCCGGCAGAAGTCAGACTCCATTACGGAAATTGCACAGGACTGCATGAGTGGAATTCTGGTACTGCGTTCTTTTGGGGCGGAAGATTATTTTCAGAAAAAACTGGACCGTGCAACGGAGGAACTTGTTGAAAACGAAGCCAAAAGAACAAGAATGTCCAATACGGTCATTATTATCCGGCGGCTTCTTTCCTGGATACCGAATATTATTTGTGCCATATATGCCTATGTACTGGTTAAGAATGGAAATCTAAGTATCG